>JAEWQX010000196.1 GCA_023399035.1 Bacillota bacterium
CACAATTTTATATTGCATATTATGCTTCTTTTAATATATTATAGTAGGATTTTGTCAATAAATAAAGAGATAAGAGTGAATTACTTGTACCATTACTTAAATAAAGGAATATATTATTAATACAAAATGATTATTTAATATGGAGGAAAGTAAATGAGTTACATTGTTCTTTGCAATACTGGATCTGATATGCTCAGCAGGATCGATATGGAATCTTTAGATGTACAGAATTATATTCTATCTCATAACGAAGGTTCTGTTGGACCTCATGAAATAACGTTATATAAGGAATTCATACTTACAGCAAACAATTATGATAACACTATTTCGGTTATTAAAAAATCACAATTTGAAGGGCTGAACATGGATAAGGATAAATATATAAATATAAAAGATGAGTATGATAGTATTTTCAGCTTAAAGAAGAGCTGCATTCTTGACTATGAAAAGAGTCTATATATAGGGGCTCACCCTAATGATATTGCTCAGTATTATGATAATGCTTTTGTAACATGCGGCGAAGCTGATTCAATTATTGTATATGATTTGAAAAACGAAAAGATAAATTTTAATATCCCTGTAGGAAGGTTTCCACATAATATTACATTATGTGAAGGGAAAAATCTTGCTTTTATAAGCAATATGGGAGATGATAGCATATCTGTAATTGATATAGAGACTAAAAAAGAGGTAAAAAGAATTACAGTAGAAAACACTCCCATAAAGATAAATTTATCAAATAATAATCATTACTTATATGTATGCATGAGTTATTTAGGATATGACAAGGAAGGATATATTGGGATAATATCATTAGATTCAATGGAACTTATATATAAGATTAAGGTTGGTTTTTCTCCAGTAGATTTATATGAAGAAAGCGGATATTTATATGTTTCTAATTTTTGCGGACGATCAATAAGCATTGTTAATGTTGAGGAATTAAAGGAAGAAAGAAAAATATATATCAATGGAATGCCGCGAGGAATAATAAAGTATGAAGATCAGATTTTTGTGGGCGATTATTTAAATGGATTAGTAGATGTAATAAATCTGCAGGAAAAACGAATAAAAGCCATAGCAGTTGGAAAAGAGCCAAATGCCATGACTTTGGTTAAATAATCACATAATTATGAAATTTATTCAGCCTGGTGAAGAATATCAGATTTTACACATATTAATTAATAAATATATTTATTATCGAGTTATAAATCTCGGAAGGATTATCCTTCCATTTACTACATATAGCTACAGCTTGATTTTTAGATGGTACAGATAGTTTTAACTCCATTAAAAGAGATTGGTTTTCAACAGCTTTCAGGTCAACGATAAAACTGTCATTATCACCTAAAGTATAATCAGCATGAATAGTAAGTTCTTTTTTAATAGATTCTATTTTTTCCTTTATGTATTGATCAATAAGTGATGTCTTTGCAGGTGATAATCTTGATTTAAATAAAGATAAGACAGTATCACCTTGTTTTGTTAATACCAATAGATTTTTATCATTAGCCTTATGATATTCAACAAATTTTGATTCCTCAAGCTCAGATAAATATTGTTGAAATGTAAAGTAATTTATAAAATTATTTTCAAGAATGATTTCTGTAAGCTGAGTATTGGATATTGGTTCGTTTATTGCCTTCAACACATATAACATTAATAATTTATTTTCTGCCAATTCTGATGAACTTTCGTACATAATTACCTCCGTGACTAATGAAACTCTTATTTCATTATAGCATAAATTAATGAATAGTGAATATAGTTAATAATAAAACAGTAAAGTAATATTTTTAAACATTTATGTGGGAGGTATCATTTTGGCATGGAGAATTAAAAAAATAGCTATTGATATAGGACTTATTATTTCTGTCATAATATTATCATTTACCATGAGTTATAACAGTAAACTTGTTATGGGAGATGTAAAGGAAGAACAGCCTATTTATTGTGTTGATACTGAAGATAAGGTTATAAGCCTCACTTTCGATGTAAACTGGGCAGAAAAAGATAATCTTGAAAGCATATTGAAGATATTGGATAAGTATAATGTAAAAGGAACATTCTTCATAATGGGAGGGTGGGTCAATTATAACGAAGAAAATGTAAACAAACTTATTGCAATTAATGAAAGGGGACATGAAATAGGAAATCATAGTTACAAGCATCCTGGTTTTACTAAAATAACATTTGAAAAAATGAAGGAGGAATTAAGTAAGACAGACGATATTATAGAAAAGTACACTGGAAAGAAGCCAGAACTTTTTAGATTTCCAAGTGGTGAGTATAACAAGAACTGTTTTGAAAAAGTAAAGGGTTTAGGATATATATGTATACAGTGGGATGTTGATTCAGTTGACTGGAAAGAGCTTGGAGCAAGTATTGAATATAACCGTGTTATGAAAAATGTTAAGCCTGGTTCAATTCTCTTATTCCACAATAATGCTAAGTATACTCCTGAAAACTTAGAAAGGATAATAAAAGAGCTTCAAGATCAGGGATATGAATTTAAACCTGTTGGTGAAATGATATATAAAAACGATTACAATGTAGACAGTCAAGGAATTCAACATAAAAATATCTAAAATTATTGAAAAGGAACTAGTTTCTATATTATAATGGTAATATATGCTAGTGGGTGCATATATTATATGAAATAATAATAATTTCCGATGGAGAGAGGGATTACAATGGATAATTTAATGCTAAATAACAAGATTTACCTAGAAGGTAAAGTAACATCTGAATTAGAGTTTAGCCACGAGATGTATGGGGAGGGGTTTTATACTTTCAATTTAGATGTAATGAGATTAAGTGACTCAGTAGATACTTTGAATATTACTGTTTCAGAAAGATTGTTAAGTGATATGAAACTTACAATAGGCAGTGAGGTAATTGTTGAAGGACAGCTTAGATCTTATAATAAGTTTATTGATGGATCAAATAAGCTTATACTTACAGTTTTTGCTAGAAATATTGAACCATGCGTAGAACACAGCAAAAATCCTAATGAAATATTCTTAGATGGATATATCTGCAAAGAACCTATTTATAGAACAACTCCTTTTGGACGTGAAATTGCAGATGTATTACTTGCAGTAAACAGAGCATACAATAAGTCAGATTACATTCCAACAATTGCATGGGGTAGAAATTCAAGATTCTGTCAGACATTAGAAGTCGGTGATAATATTAAGGTATGGGGTAGACTACAAAGCAGGGAATATCAAAAGAAGATTTCAGAAAATGAAGTTGTAAAAAAAATAGCTTACGAAGTATCAATATCTAAAATGGAAAAGGCTCAGAAAGAAGAAAATGAGTCAAATGTTGATGGCACAGAAGGAGC
>JAEWQX010000030.1 GCA_023399035.1 Bacillota bacterium
CTACTGTTCCATCTGCATTTTTAGCATATTCAACGCCTTTAACATAAGAAAATCTAGTATAATCTGTATTAGGATTAGAATTAACAAGATTGTCAATACTGATTCCATGTGCCGGAAAGCCTTCCACTTTTAAATTTATAGTTTCTCGTACATCCTTTTCTATTGTTATTCCAAACATAGATGATAGGCTATCAAGTAAATTATCTCTTCTATCCATCAAATCATTTGGGGTTTGTCCAACTGCACACACCTTAGCTATCTGTTGATTCAAATCATTTATCTGATCTAACATGCTGTTTATATCAGTTACATTCTGCTGTAATAATTCTTGCGCATCTGTCATTTTCTTTTCTAGCTGAGTATAAGTATGATTTAATGCGTCAGCTAAAGCTGATGCATTTTGAAGTGCTACTGTTCTAGCCGATGATTTCTCTGGTGTCTTTGCTAACTCTTGAAAAGCAGAGTAAAACTCACTGAACAGAGTCTGTATCCCGGTATCTGATGGTTCTCCAAATATATCTTCTATTTGCGAAAGAAATTCACTCGTCACTTGATAATTTCCAAGTTTGCTTGTTTCATTTCTAACTTGATAATCAATAAAAGTATCTCTTATTCTCATTATCGATGTTATCTGCGCCCCAGTACCAACCTGCCCTGGTCCACAGCTGTCAAATTTAGACGTTCCTCCAAAAGGTCTAGTAGTTTCTATTACTGCTCTTTGTCTTGAATATCCTACTGTATTTGCATTGGCTATATTATGTGCTGTTGTATTAATTGCGCCTTGTTGTACATTAAGTCCTCTTTTTGCCACTGTAAAAGTATCAAATAAACCTGCCATATTTTTGTTATCCCTCTCCTAAACTTATTTTAGAATATTACTTTCTTAATCCACCTAAAGAGTTGTAAGTTTTTATCTCTCTATCTGGATTTATTACGTTTAACATCTTATTTGTAAATATCAATTCCTGTTTTAATAAAATGTTATTAGTATCTTTTTGTTCAATCACATTGTTTAAAGTGACTCTAATTTTTTTATAAATATTCTTTAGTTCGCTATTATTGGATGTACTAACAATATTGATAAGACTGTTGTCTCCTAATAGTCTTCTTCTATCAACTTCTTTTTTAGCAATTATTTTACTACACTCACTTATCTTATCCACTAATCCTTCCAGCCCAAATGCATCCTTTTTCATTATCATTTCTTTCTGAACCTGTAAAAGAACAAGCAATTGACTTAAATGTGTCTCTTGTTCTTTCATCAATCCCATAAGTTTGTTTACCATATGTTGAAATTATTCTCCTTTCATTGCATTTAATATACTTCTTGCTGTCAATCTAGCATCGACACTATAAGTTCCGCTGTCAATCTGACTTTTAATTTGTGCAACCTTGCGTGCATTGTCAATCCTTCCATCCATTGAATAATCCTTAAGGCTCTTTCCTAAAGATGAAATTTCAATAGTATCAAAAGTCTTTGTTTTATTTACATTCTTGACAGATTTATTTGAACTTGTATTATATGCATTTATAAAAGATTGTCTATTTATTCTATCAATACTCATAATCATTACTCCATTCTTCTATCTAATAATTTATTTATCGTACAGAATTTAATTTAGTTTATAGTTATTACTTTGTAATTTATTACCAAAATGTCCATAATGATATGTATCTCACCAGTTTCTTGAGTTAACTTATATTACCCATTCCATAAATATCATAAAAAATATCTTTGTTATATCCTCTGCGTATTATTTCAAAAATTATAACTTCTATATATTATACCAAGAAATTTTACCATAAAAATGAAAGCAGCTGTGTATAATGCTACAGCTGCTTTCATTTTTTATGTATCTATTTTATTGTACTCACACAAGTAATCAAATAAATGACATTAATTGTCTCATTCAATTGATCAATTAAATTTTTAATTGATACTTATATTTATTTTTTTAAGGATTTAAGTCTCTCAGCATTGCTTACAATGCTTGTAATTCTTACACCAAAGTTTTCATCAACAACAACAACTTCTCCTAGTGCTATCTGTTTGCCATTAACAAGTATTTCTACTGGTTCTTCAGCAAGTTTATCTAGTTCAATCAATGAACCTGCGCCAAGATTTAATATATCCTGAATACTCTTTTTAGTTCTTCCGAGAACTACAGATATATCTAAAGGTACATCCATTATTAAATCTATATTTTTTATTGGAGGTACACTGCTTTGCTCTGTAAGCGGTTCAAATGCTGCCTGATGTACTTCTGGCTGAACATACTGTTGAGGCTGGCCACCATACATTTGTGGCTGCTGCATATATTGCTGCTGCATTTGCGGCTGACCATATCCATACATCGGCTGCTGCATTCCATATTGCTGCTGCATCTGTGGCTGAGGTGCATACTGCTGCTGAGGCTGCTGCTGAGGCTGCATCTGAGGTTCTGAATACTGCATTTGTGGCTGCATTTCAGGCTCAGCATTTATTTCCTTATTTATGATTGGCTCTTCTTTTGGCAATTCTGGTTCTGGCTGAGGTGCTGGTGCTTCCTCTGCCTTATCTTCACCCGTCATTATTGCAACAATATTTTTTGCAGTTTCTATAGGGAAAATCTGCATGATATTACTATCAACAATATCTCCAATAGTCATCTTAAATGACACTTTTACTATAGGCTGATCTTCTGGTATTGCAG
>JAEWQX010000050.1 GCA_023399035.1 Bacillota bacterium
AAATTACATATTTAATGTTGTAAATCTAAATATCAACTAATGGGAGGTAAAATATGAAACGTGACTATATTAAGAAACTTATCTGCTGCATGGCGGTAACAACGTGTATTGCTTCAATACTGCCAACGAATGTCTATGGGGCAACGTGGGCAAATGATAATATGGGAAATTATTATTTCTATGAAGGTAATAGTTATGCAGTTGGATGGAGAAATATTGACGGAGTTGTATATTATTTTGATGCTTCTGGTGTTATGCAGAAGGGTTGGATACAATATGGTAACTCATGGTATTACTTAGATAATAATGGTGCACTAAAAACTGGATGGATTAATTACAATGGAGAATGGTATTATTCAGATTCAGCAGGAATAATGCAGACAGGTATATTGCAAATTAATGGACAAACTTATTGCTTTGGAAATAATGGGGTAATGAAGAAAGGCAGCGTTATAATTAATGGCCAGTTCTATACAATTGGTTCTAATGGAGCGATAATTTCTGCTACTGTACCAGTTCCAGATAAAATATTTGATGCTGCAAATAATTGTATACAGCAGATTAATTCAATAGATACATCTACAATAGGGTCTCCAAATAGTTCAAAATATGATAATCCTATTGAAGATCAAAGTGAAATTGGTGATTATGAAGAGCCGGCAAGAAAGTTCACTGTCACATTTAGAGATGAAAATGGAGAGGAACTTAAGAAGAAGACTGTTAAAGATGGCGATACAATCAAAGCATATGAACCAGATGATGAAAGTGAACAGGATAGAGAATTTATTGAATGGAACACTAAGAGAGACGGTTCAGGAAAGAGCTATGAAGATGATGATAAGATTAAAGTTACTAGTGATATAACATTATATGCAGTATGGTCAGAAGTAGAAGAAAAGACTGAAGTCAGCAGTATTACAATAAGTGGCGAAAGTAAAGTTGAAGCAGGAAAATCAATTCAGTTAACAGCTAATATAAAACCAGAAGATGCAACTAATACAAAGGTTAAGTGGAGCATTGTAGCATCATCAGAAGCAAATGCCGGTAAAGCATCAATTGATGAAAATGGTGTATTGACAGCTGATGCTGATGGAATCGGTAAAGTAACTGTCAAGGCAGAATCACAAGACGGAACTAACATAAGTGCAACAAAAGACATAGAAGTAGTTGAAGTTAAAATATTAACTGAATCAATAACAATTTCAGCAGAAGGATATGATAATGCAGATGCTGGAATCGAAGTTTCAGGAGATGATAATGTTCAGTTGATTGCAAATATTCTTCCAGAAACAGCAAGTAAGCAGGTTAAGTGGAAGATTATTTCAGGAAGTGACATTGCAACAATTGATCAGAATGGTTTAGTTAAGCCAGTGGCTGCTAATGGAACAGTTATAGTAGAAGCTATTGCAACTGATGGTTCAGGTAAGAGCGGAAAGATTACAATAACAGTTAAGAATCATAGTGTAAAACCTAATTCTATTGTAGTAACTTCAGACGGTAATGTTAATGAATTGGCTGTTGGAAAGACATTGCAGATGAGTGCAAAGCTGCATCCAAGTGATGTTACTAATGCAGAGATAGAATGGACAGTTACAAATGTGGATGGAAGTGAAACTGAAAAAGCGACAATTAATGAGGATGGATTATTGACAGCCAACTCTAGAGGCTCTGTTATAGTAAGAGCAAAAAATGGCGATGTAGAGGGAACTAAAGAAATAATTCTTAGAAAAGATGCAGAAAATGTAAAAATAGAATCATTTGATTTGAAAGGACAGGAAAAGGATGCTATAGATACTAATGCTGAAGTATTAAAACTTAAAGCAAGCTTTGTAGATTCAACTGGCAAAGTAGATACTGACGTTGATACTAAGAGTGTGACATGGTCAATTAGAAATGAAGATGGCAGCACAAGTGATCTGGCAGCTGATTTCTATTCTACACCATCATCCACTGAAGTGAGAATTCAAGGTAAAAAGAATGGAAAAGTAGTTGTTAAAGCTGTAGCTAACAATCTATATAAAAATGATGAAGTTTCAGCAGAGATTACAATAGATGTAAATGGTCAGAACATATTAGTCGAAAGTATAGAATTACTTCAATATAGTAATACTACTGGAGCTGCTGTTTCATCAGGTATAATTTCATCAGAAGATGATCTTACATTAAAAGCTATAGTTAATCCAAGTACAGCAACAAATCAAAAGCTTAAGTGGACAGTTACAACAACAGGTGGAAAGAAAATCGATTATACTAGTAGTTATGACGAGACAACAAAGGAAAATACACTTGTAATAAAACCTAATAATGAATATGTTGGAAAAGTATTAGTCAGAGCAGCAGCTACAGATGGAAGCAATAAATATGTAGAAAAGACATTTGAATTTGCAAGAAAGGCTAAAAATATATCTATTACTGCAAATCCATCAGATATGATAATTTCTTCTGGCCAATCTATTAATATAACAGCAGATGCATATAATGGATTATATGGTCCTATTGAAGTTAAAAAGTGGGATTGGGAATTAGATATTAATAAGACAACTGCTCAATATAAAGTAGAATCTCAAAATAATAATGTATTAAAGCTTACTGGTACTTATGATCCTACAATGCCAGCAGGACTTGATGGTATGCAGAAGATAACTTTAAATGTGACAGTTGAAGACAAGCTTGGAGAGAAAGTAAATAGGGAAATAACTATAAGTGTAAGACCATTACCAGAAAGTATTAAGGTAACAAGTGAAAGTGGTAATACTACATTTATTAATGATGGTACAGCTTATCTGCAGATGAAGGCTGAAATTAAACCAGATAGTGCTGAACAATCAGTAACTTGGAAAGTGTCAGACAATAATATTGCAGTAATTGACACTAATGGAGTATTGAAACCAAAATCAGCAAGTTCAAAGGGTACTGTAACTGTAACAGCAACTTCAACAAGAAATACTTTGATTTCTGGAACTTGTCAAGTAACAATAGAAGAACTAGAAAAGACTGAATAAACTACAGGGTTAAGAAATCACATAGATTATAAGCTTTTTATATGTAAGGAGGTATGACTACTGGTGTAAAGTAATATAATATTTTACATCAGTAGGAAAGCTATGAGAAATAAATTTTTAAAGAAATTAATAGCTGCAACAGTGATTATTTCAACAGCTGCGGTTATTATGCCCCAAAAAGCAGATGCAGCATGGATAAATAATTATTATGGCGGATGGGCATATAGCAATGGATACTATTTAGTTACTGGCTGGAATAATATAGATGGGACATGGTATTATTTTAATTCTCAGGGACTCATGCAGACAGGATGGCTGAATTCAGGGGGATTGTGGTATTATCTAGATAGATCTGGAGCAATGCAGACTGGAGTAATTCAAGTTGAAGGAAAGATATATCTTTTAGGTCCTAGTGGAGCAATGCAGACAGGACCAGCAGTTGTAAATGGAAAGATGTATTACTTTGGAGCAGATGGAGTATGTATAGGCAGCGAGGTGCCAACACCGTTAAAGGGATATGATTATTATGGAAATCCAGTACAGCCGTATGTACCAAGTCAGATAGTGAATACAAATGCAGCAATGGATACTGTTATCCCTACTGATAATGGTGTAACAATAGATACAGAATATAGAATTCATTACAAAGATGATGATGGAGAAACATTGCTTACAAAGAGAATTGATTCAGATACAAGAATAACTTTATATGAACCTGAAAAAGCGGGATATGAATTTGTAGAATGGAATACTAAGAAAAATGGAAATGGTACAAGTTATGAAGCAGGTGACAAGCTTAAATTAACATCAGATATTACATTATATGCTCAATGGGATGAAATTGAGGATAAAGACGATGATGAAGAAAACATAAAGGTTACAAGCATAAAGATATTAAAAGCTGGTGAAAGTGATGAGAAAACTTTAACTGTTAATACAGGAGATACAATTCAGTTAGTTCGAAGAATATCACCAAGTAATGCAACCAATACAAAAGTAACATGGAAGGTTACTAACAGAGTAAATAATACTAATGGTGAAGCTACAATAGATTCTAATGGTAAATTAAAAGCAGTAACTCCAGGTACTGTTACTGTAAGAGCAACTGCAAATGATGGATCTAAAGTATATAAGGAAATAAAGGTAATAATAGAAGATTAGAATATTTTAAGAACCAGATCATATCATATGATAATACAAATGAATTAATCTTGTATATGGATATTTTAAGAGAACCTGTGTATTAATTTAAGTACATAGGTTCTTTTTTAGAATATAAAAAGTATGACTAAGAAGTATGACTAAGAAGTATGACTAAGAAAATAGGGCGTCTTTGCTGACATAAAGATATGTTCATAGATATATAATAAATATGTTATAAAACTTTTTTTAAGATAAATGTTGTTACTTTATATTGAAATAAAAGCATGGAGACGATTTAAGATGTAATTCTAATCATTTAGGATTTATTTATAAAATTAAATTAACATATTATGAGATAATAGAACATTTTAGTATTAACAGCTTAGTGCTAGTAATATGTGTTTGTTTCTGAATCTTTCTCTAACAACATTTAATTATAAAAAAGTTTACGCTATAAATTAATATAATATATAGGATATAGTATTCAGATTATATGCTGAAAGCAGATTAGATGTATATATTAAATATAGATATATTTTCTTAGATTAGAGATACAGGTTAATTTTATAAATTAATTTAAGATTTAATTTATAAATAGCAGGATAATGCTTCAAGTTTATATTATCAATTATGAATTCTCAATGTACATAAAATATTGAATGTGTTATAATATTTTAGTTAATGACATAGAAAAATAAATTAATTAATATATAACAAGAGTGACAGCATAATATTACAGCTACCTGTAACATATATCAGGCAGCATTGTGGCTGGCACAATATAAGGAGGATAAAGCTTTGGCTGATTACATAAAAGAAATTGAAAAAAGAAGAACCTTTGCGATTATTTCCCATCCCGATGCTGGTAAAACAACTTTAACAGAAAAATTCCTATTATATGGAGGAGCAATCAGACTTGCAGGTTCTGTTAAAGCTAGAAAGGCATCTAAGCATGCTGTTTCTGACTGGATGGAAATTGAAAAGCAGAGAGGTATCTCAGTTACTTCTTCTGTTATGCAGTTTAACTATAATGATCACTGTATTAACATATTAGATACTCCTGGGCATCAGGACTTCTCAGAAGATACATATAGAACTCTTATGGCTGCAGACTCTGCTGTTATGGTTGTAGATGCTGCTAAAGGTATAGAGGATCAGACAAGAAAGTTATTCCAGGTAGCTTCTTTAAGAGAAATGCCTATTTTCACATTTGTAAACAAGATGGATAGAGAAGCAAGAGATCCATTTGAGTTACTAGATGATATTGAAAATGAACTTGGAATAAAGACTTACCCAATGAACTGGCCAATAGGTTCAGGTAAGGATTTTAAAGGTGTTTATGAAAGAGATAATAATAGAATCATAGCTTTTAATGGTGGAAATCACGGACAAAATGAAGTTGAAGCTATTGAAGGTACTCCAGATGATCCTAAATTTAGAGAAATATTAGGTGAAGCTCTTCATGATAAGCTTATGGAAGATATCGAGCTTCTTGATATTGCAGGAGATGAACTTGATTTAGAAGCAGTTAGAAATGGAGAGTTAACACCTGTATTCTTTGGATCAGCTTTAACTAACTTTGGTGTTGAGCCATTCCTTGAACATTTCTTAGAAATGACAACAGCTCCGCTTGCTAGACATTCTACTATTGGAGATATTGATCCATTTGATGAAAAGTTCTCTGCTTTTGTATTTAAGATTCAGGCTAACATGAACAAGGCACATAGAGATAGAATTGCTTTCATGAGAATATGTTCAGGTAAGTTCAATAAAGGTGAAGATGTTTATCACATGCAGGGTGGTAAGAAAATTAAGCTTGCACAGCCTCAACAATTTATGGCAGAAAATAGAGAAATTGTTGAAGAGGCTTATGCGGGAGATATTATTGGTGTGTTCGATCCAGGTATATTCTCAATTGGGGATACTTTATGTTCACCATCAAAGAAATTTAAGTTCGAAGGAATTCCAACTTTCGCACCTGAACACTTTGCAAGGGTAAGACCGGTAGATACAATGAAGAGAAAACAATTCGTTAAGGGATGTACTCAAATAGCACAGGAAGGTGCAATTCAGGTATTTAAGGAAATCCACATAGGTATGGAAGAAATCATTGTTGGAGTTGTTGGTGTTCTTCAATTTGAAGTATTAGAATACAGATTAAAGAGCGAATACAATGTTGACATAAAGATGGATAGACTTGACTACAGATATGTAAGATGGATTGAAGATCAAAGCATCGACATGGATTCATTAAACTTAACTTCAGATACTAAGAAGGTAAAAGATATGAAAGACAGAAATCTTCTTATATTCCAAAATGACTGGGGTATCAGCTGGGCTTTAGATCATAACAATGGTCTTGTATTATCAGCCGTTGGTAAGAATGATGACTAATGAAATTTCTTTGGTGAAAAGAATGTAAAAAATCAATTGATTGAAGACTATATAAAATGATAAAAGAAAATATAAATTAGATAATTAATAAAATAGGGAGTATGGCAGTTAAGCTTTTTCTATATAGCTTAACTGCTATGCTTTTTTTTGATTGTTTATAATATTAAGTAATCTTGATAATATACGATAAATATAAAAACATATATATCTTTTTATTGTAAAATAATAGAATATATGGTTATTTTAATTAAGAATAAAATATAATGGAGGGCTATATGAAAAAAATATCTACTAAGATTATCTCTACAATTGTCTTTTTTTGCTTGATAACATCAATTATAATTACAACATCATGCAGTATAATGAGCAAAAATACATTACAAAAACAAGCAGAAAACACTATGCTTGAGGTATCAAAAAACAATGCTCATAATATAAATGAAGGATTGATAAAGACACAGGATTATGTAGAAAATTTAAGTGCTTTATTTTCTACAACTTTTGATGTAAATCAGATAGATTCATCAGATGTGTATATTGACAGTTTTGTTGATTCATTGGATTTGTACATAAAAAGAATTGTAGAAAATGATGGTGATTTATTAGGATGTGCGCTTTTAATAAATCCAGAACTTACTCAAAAGGCACATCAAATAATTTATGAAAGAAATGCGGGACAAACTGCTGTAAATAAAATTGATAAATTTACAAAAGAGCAGTTTAATGAAGGAAATCCAGATACAGCATGGTATTATAATGCAGTAAAATTTCCAGATGGCATATGGAGTGATCCACATACAGATGCCAGTTCGGATAGTTATAGAATTGCATTCACTAAACCAGTATATAGCAACAATACATTATTAGGTGTCGTTGCAGTAGACTTATTTTTTGATGATTATGTAAAACTTATAAAGAGCATTTCTGTATTTAGTGAAGGATATGCATTTTTATTAAATGAAAAAGGTAATTATTTAATCGATAATGAATACAGCAATGAAGACAACATTAGTGATGTTATACAAGGAATGGATGTAACTTCAGCGAATGAAGGAATATCATATTATGATAATGGAGAAAAGAGTCTTCTTGCGTATTCAAAATTAAAAAATGGAAATATTATGGTCATAACAGCAGAAGAACGTGATATATTTAAGGAGATAAATGCAAGTATATTAATATCTATTGTATTGACAATTTGTGTCTGCATTATAGTATCTATTTTAGCGTATATACTAGGTAAAAAGATAAGCAATCCTATAGTATTTATTACTGAACTTGTAAATATTACATCTGATTTAGATTTCAGACAAAATGATAAATATTCAAAAATTAGTGATTACAAAGATGAAACTGGAATAATAGGAAAATCAGTTTTAAGTTTAAGAAATATTATAAAAAATGTATTAGTGGATATAAAATCATGTTCCAATGAAACATCTAATAATTCATGTAATTTGAGTTCAGTAACACAAATACTTGAAGAATCTGCAGAAGCTATAAACTTAGCTGTTCTAGAATTAGCTAAGGGTGCTGAAGAGCAGACAGCAGATGCACAGGTCAGCTCTGAAAAGTTAGAGGCTTTAAGTGATAATGTTGAAAGTATAATATCTATAATAAAAACTTTTAAAGATAACTTCGATAAATCAAGAAAAGAAAATGATGAAGCGATACTTTCAGTAAATACTCTTATGAATAAAATTGAATTAACCACTGACATAGGAAATAAAACAAGTGAAAATGTAAAATTATTATCAGAAAAATCAATATTAATAGATGAAATTGTTTCAACAATAGACAGCATTTCTGAAGAAACTAACCTTCTTGCTTTAAATGCGGCCATAGAAGCAGCAAGAGCTGGAGAAGCTGGTAGAGGATTTGGTGTTGTTGCTGAACAAATAAGAAAATTATCTGAACAGACAGCAGAAGCTACTCAGAAAATCAGTTCTATAATTAGTGATATAACCAATGAAATAGCCCATACAAGAGATAATATGAACAAGTCAACTGATACAATAAAAGAAGTAAATATTACTATGAATGAATCAAAAAATGTATTTGAAAGTCTTCAAATTTCTTTTGAAGATATGACAAACCAAGTTGAAGATTTAATAAAAAATGTTGATGAAGTTGAAAATTGCAAAGACACTGCTATAAATTCTATACAGGGTATAATAGCTGTCTGCGAGGAATCTTCAGCAGCAACTGAAGAAGTATCTGCAACTGTACATGAGCAGCTGACTTCTGTTGGAAAAGTCAAAGATGCTGCACAAGAATTAAATACTGTAGTAGAAAAACTAGATTCTATGATTTCAAAATTTATAATAGAATAATTTGAAGAATCAGATATCAGATAATATCAGATATAAATATAATTTAAAAATATAAATATAATTATTATGGCAAATATAAAGATAAATTATTGAGACTGTATATTGAATAAATTATTGAAACTGTATATTGAATAAATTATTGCAGCTGTATATTGAATAAATTATTAGAACTGTATATTTATATGAATGATCTTAAATTATGATAAAAATTTATAAATAACAATAAAAAGTGGTGTAACTTAACCACTTTTTTATATTTTTAGACATTTCTCTTTAATGTGGTAGAATTTTTTGCTACAATGAAGGATAGAGGAGGTGTAGGAACGTTTTGAATATTTATTCGACTATTAAAAAGAAATTCACTATTTTCATTGTAGTATTTACGATGATATTAGGTTTGGTTCCGACTTTAAGTGTACAAGCAGCGACAACTGACTTCAAAATAATTTCGACAACTGATGTTACTGCGGCACAGGCTAAGAAATGGGCAAAGTCAAATGGTGCTACAGATACTTTTGCAGATCTTGCAAAGCTTTATTGGAAATATGCTGAAGATTGTGGTGGAGTAAATCCAGGCATAGCATATGTTCAGGCAGCAAAAGAAACAGGATACGGAAGATTTGGTGGCGTTTTAGATGAAAGCTATAAAAATCCATGTGGAATGAAGACTTCATCTGGTGGCGGAGATTATGACAAAGATGCTCATCAGAAATTCAATTCATGGGATGAAGGTGTACAAGCTCATATGGATCATCTGGCACTTTATGCAGGTGCAGATGGATATCCTAAAAGTGATACATATGACCCAAGGCATTTTGTAACAATTAAAGGTAAAGCATCAACTACTAATTCACTAGGTGGAAGATGGGCTCCAAGCGCAACTTATGGTGAAGAAGTAGGAAGGCTTTATATGAACTTACTTGACTATGCAGGAGTTGAGTATGAAAAAGAAAATGAAGATGATGATTTATGGGAAGATGAGGATGTGTATGAAGAAGATGAAGATACATCTTCAGAACCAAATCCAGGAACAGTAGAACCTAAGCCAGCAGATTTAATAATTGAATCTGTTATTCCGATATCATCAGATAAAACTTCTAGTGATACAGCAGATAGTGATTCACATGATTCACAGCAGGATGTGAATAAAGATGATGCACCAAATATAGTTTCTACAATAGGCTGGAAGCAGGTTGATGGAAACTGGTATTACTATAAATCAGATGAAACAAAGGCTTTCGGATGGATAAAACCAGATTCAAACTGGTATTATTTAGATGAAAGTGATGGAAAGATGGTCAGAGGATGGCATAAAGAAAATAATTTTTG
>JAEWQX010000086.1 GCA_023399035.1 Bacillota bacterium
AGATTGTATTATCCAATATAAAGATTGGCGAAATAAGAAATACACCTGCTGTAAGTTACGAAGAAGATGAAGTTACAAGAATAATTCAGGAAGATGTAAATGAAAAGATACACAGTGAAATCAAGAACTGGACAGTTGGTGAGCTGAGGGAATGGATTCTTGATGAAAAAACAACTAATGAAATGATATGCAGGGTGAGAAGAGGTCTTACAAGTGAAATAATTGCTGCAGTTACAAAGATAATGAGCAACCTTGACCTTGTATATGGAGCAAAGAAGATAATTGTGACAGCGCACTGCAATACAACCATAGGACTTGAAGGAACTTTTTCTTCAAGGCTTCAGCCAAATCATCCATCAGATGATCCAAAAGGCATAATGGCTTCTGTTATGGAGGGATTAAGCTATGGGGCAGGAGATGCAGTAATTGGACTGAATCCAGTTATAGACACAGTTGAAAGCGTATCGAAGATTTTAAACAGCTTTGCGGATTTTATTAATAAGTGGAAGGTTCCAACACAAAACTGTGTGCTTGCCCATATAACTACACAAATGGAAGCAATACGAAAAGGAGCACCATGTGATCTCATGTTCCAGTCACTTGCAGGAAGCCAGAAGGGAAATGAAGCTTTTGGAATAACAAAGTCAATTCTTGACGAAGGATATGAAATGATGAAGCATGAAAGCACAAGTGCCGGGCCTAATGTGATGTATTTTGAAACTGGTCAGGGGTCAGAATTATCATCAAATTCACATAATGGATGGGATCAGCTTGTAATGGAAGCGAGATGCTATGGACTTGCAAAACATTATAATCCCTTCCTTGTAAACACTGTTGTAGGATTTATAGGGCCTGAATATTTATATGACAGCAAACAAGTCATAAGAGCAGGACTTGAAGATCACTTTATGGGCAAGCTTACAGGAATACCAATGGGATGCGATGTCTGCTATACAAACCATATGAGGGCAGATCAAAATGATATGGAAGTCCTGGCAACAATGCTTGCTACAGCTGGATGTAATTATATTATGGGAATACCTCATGGTGATGACTGCATGCTTAATTATCAGTGTACAGGATATCATGACATCATTACATTGAGATCATTATTAAATAAAAGGCCAATTAAGGAATTTGATATGTGGCTTGAAAAGATGGGACTGTTCAAGGATGGAAAGATGACAGAATTGACTGGAGATGCATCAATATTTATGTAATAGATACGCAAAAGAATTTAATAAGGACTTCATAGAAAAATGGAGAGTAGAGGGAATTCATATACAAATAGGGAGTGAAAAGATCATTAAAAGATTAGAATATAAAAATTACATTTAAAACAAGGTTAAAAATAAAAAATCAGGTTTTAAATATAGAAAATAAACTTGAGGGGAGATGAGTCAATGGAAGCAGTAGAAAAATCGGTATACTGCATGCTGGATGAAAGTGCACCTGTAATTGAAGAGGGATGCTTGGAGAATCTTAGAAAAGTTAATTTAAAGGAACAGTATCTTGTACCAGAGCCTAAGAACAGGGAAAAGTATATGGATATGAAAAGAGCTACTCCTGCAAGGCTTGGCATATGGCATGCTGGTCCAAGATATAAAACAGAAACCATGCTGAGATTTAGGGCAGATCACTCAGCTGCACAGGATTCGGTATTTTCGTATGTTTCAGACGAATTTATTGAAAAGTGCAATTATTTCACAGTAGAAACATTGTGCAGGGACAGAGAGGAATTCGTAACACGTCCTGATAAAGGCAGGATAATTTCTGACAAGGGAATTGAAATGATACAGGAAAGATGTATTAAGAATCCTACAGTTCAAATAATTGTAGCTGATGGATTGAGTGCAGCAGCAATTGAAGCAAATTCAAGAGATACACTGCTTGCATTACAGCAGGGGCTGGACAGATATGGAATTGATTATGGAACTACATTTTTTATAAAGAATTCTCGTGTTGCAACTGAAGATATGGTCAGTGAAATAGTCAATGCAGAAGTTGTATGCCAGCTTATTGGAGAAAGACCTGGACTTGTAAGCGCAGAAAGCATGAGTGCATACATAGCTTATAAGGCCACTGTCCACATGAATGAATCAAGAAGGACAGTTGTATCAAATATTCATTCTGGAGGCACTATTCCAGTAGAGGCAGGATCTCATATAGCAGATATAATAAAACTTATGCTGGAAAAGAAGTGCAGCGGTACAGATTTGAAGCTTTGATTTATGTTAGTTTATACTTTACAGTGGATAGTTAGCAATTAATTCAATGCTTAACAATATTAATGATTAAGATAATATTAATGGTTAAGCATGATATGAAAATAGAAAATTATTAATTTGAGATGTAATATTTGCAATGAAGCAAAAAAAGTTTTCATGTGGAATATTATATCTCTTTTATTTTAAGGAGGGGATTTTATGAACATTACTTTACAAAAAGGCGGAGCTTCAGAAGAGGCAGGATTAAAAAGATCTTTAGGACTGAAAGAGTCAATAAGCATGACAATTGGTACTGTTGTAGGAGTTGGATTATTTACATGTGGTTCAGCACAGATTGGAGCAATGGGGCCATGGATAATAGTTGCAACTGCAATATCACTTTTGATTTCAATATGGCCTTGTCTCTTATATGGTGAAATGGGAGCAGCACTTCCATTTGCAGGCGGTACTTATAATTATGCAAAATATGGGGCAAACAGGACACTTGCAAATATTGCCGGATGGAACTATATAGTAGCAGTTATTGCAATATGCAGTGGTGAGACACTTGCATTTTCAAATTATTTCACTATTTTACTTGAAGCAGTAGGAATAGATATATCATTTGTAGATCCTAGAATTATTGCATGTATCCTTGTATTTGCATTTATAGTATTAAATTATAAGGGAATACAGATTGCAGGTAAGTGGCAGAATATTTTTGTATTTTTCTTCTGGGGATGCAGCGTATTATGGTTCATATACATGTTCCCACAGATTCATTTTTCATATTTCACTGATACAAGCGCATTAAGCTTCCCAGCCTTTGGCGATTTCATGTATATACTTGGACTTGTATGGTGGTGCTATACTGGATTTGAAACAGCTGTAAGCATGGGTGGAGAAGTAAAATTCCCACAGATAACATTGCCAAGAGCATTGAAAATTTCTGTATTTTTAGTATTTGCTTGTAATGCATTATTCCAATGGTTCCTTGTAGGACTTGTGCCTTCAACTTTTTATCCTGATTTATTGATTGCAGTTGCACCATATGCAGATGGCTTGAAGATGGCAGGACTTGTTGGTGCTCCAATAATAATCCTATGTATAGGTATTGCATTTGGAGGAGATTTATCAACAATCAATCCAGGGGTTGCAGCTCCTGCAAGATATGTTTACACAATGGCTCAGGATAAGACTTTGCCTAATATTTTTGCAAAGACTCATCCAAAATTTGATACACCACATACAGCAATCATTCTTGTAGGTATAATAAACTTTTTATTAATAGCAACAAATTCAATAAACTATATTGCTTCAGTAAGCTTATTTTCATTATTGGTATGCTATATGATAGGATGTATTTCTTATATTGGATTAAAGAAAAAAGAGCCTGACATGAACAGACCATATAAAGCACCTGCAGGAGTATTTGGGGCAGTTATTACAATTGCAATCTATACAGTATTATTATTTTTTGTAGATACAGCAGCACTTATAACAGGCATAGTCATCACAATATTAAGCATAATATACTACTTTGCATTTACAAAGAAAACAGCAGTAGATGATATGAGCATACAAGATGAAGTGTGCAAGATTGAAGTACCAACAGAAGAAGAAAAAGCAGCATTGGATAAAGAATATAACATCTGGAAATACGCTACAATTGCAGTAACAATTATTTCTTTTGCATTATATATTGTCCCAATGCTATAAGAACAGCTTTGCATAATTGATATGAAAGTTTTCATATTATATATTGATAAAATGATATTAAGATAATAAATCTATCTAAGTTTATGAAAGTCCTGAATGATTTCAGGGCTTTAATTGTTTATATTTCTTTACTTTATCAGAAAATCAATTTCTATAAGCAATCATGAATTTTAATAAAGAATTTGTGAAATAATTAAAATGTGAAGTTAAAACAACTGAAGAAAAGAGGAAGAAATATGAGAAAAGGTTTATTAAAGTTACTAGCAGTAATTATGACATTAGTATTATTAGGAGGATGTGGTACATCATCTAATGAAAAAAATGTTTCAACAGCAAGTATTGTAGAAAGCATACATAATGAAATTGAAATGAGAATGACTGAGCCTGTAGACGAGGCTGTGATTTCTGAAAGTTATTATTTAGATGATAATATTATTGAAGAAGCTACAATAGAAAAAGGAGTTATAAATACTGGAATTGAGCTTCTAGCTGTAGTAAAGGCTAAGAAAGGAAAAGTTGAGGATGTTAAGCTAGCGCTTGAAAAGGTTAAGGATGATAAAAAAGAAGCTGCATTCTATCCCGGAGAAGGTGAAGCTGTAGATAATGCTGAAATAAAGACAGTAGACAATTATGTAGGATTGTTTATAATTCCTGATTATGATCAAAGTGGAGAAAATAATTCAGAAAAAGCAGCTGAAATATTTGAAAAGGCATTAAGATAGTGGTATTCAGCAGTATTGTTTTTTTATTCAGATTTCTGCCATCAGCACTTATAATTTCATACATTACTCCAGATAAATATAAAAATATTGTATTGACTGTTTTTAGTCTTGTATTTTATTCATATGGAGAAGGAAAGTATGTTCTTTTGATGGCTGCTTCAATATTGGTTGATTACAGTGCAGGAAAATTTATATATAAGTATAGAGAAGAGAGAAAAAAAGGCATGAGCATATTATGCCTTTCTCTTATATTTAATTTAGGAACCCTGTTTATATTTAAATATCTAAATTTCTTTATTGAAATCTTTAACAGTGTTTTTACTTTTAATCTACCTTATGCAGATATAACACTTCCACTGGGAATAAGTTTCTATACTTTTCAGACAATGTCTTACAGCATAGATGTATATAAGGGAAAAATAAAACCTGAAAGAAATATAATAGATTTTGCAGCATTTGTTACTTTGTTTCCACAGCTAATAGCAGGACCAATAGTAAAATACAGCCATATACAAAAGGATATAAAACATAGAAGTATGAAAGCATATAAAGTTGAGAGAGGAATAGAAAAATTCATATTTGGTCTTGGAAGAAAGGTTCTTATAGCAAATAACATAGGAATGCTTTGGAGTGAAATTGAAAATATGGGATTTCAGAATATATCCACATTTGCTGCATACCTTGGAATCTTAGCCTTTTCATTTCAGATTTATTTTGATTTCAGCGGATATTCCCTTATGGCACAGGGTATAGGAGAGATGCTTGGATTTGAGTTTCCACTTAATTTTAATTATCCATATGTATCAAGAAGTATAAGTGAATTTTGGAGAAGATGGCATATAACCTTAGGTTTATGGTTTAGGGAATATGTTTATATACCTTTAGGAGGAAACAGAAGAGGAACTTTAATTACAGTAAGGAATCTTTTCATAGTGTGGGCACTGACAGGTTTGTGGCATGGTGCAGGATTGAACTTTATATTATGGGGAATTATGTTTTTTATTCTCATATGCATTGAAAAGTTTGGATTTATTAAAATTCTTGATAAACACAGGATTTTTTCTCATATATACACATTATTTTTTCTTATGATAGGATGGTCTCTTTTTGCAATAACAGATTATGAAGGCGTTAAGTTATTCATGAACAGGCTATTTGTTTATGAAGGAGGTACGGATTATCTATATTATATAAGAAATTATGGTATTTCACTTATTATAGGATTAATCTTTTCACTGCCTGCAGCTTCAAATGTATATTTAAAGATTTTAGACATTGTCAAGCAAAAAGGTGGAACATATGCAGAAATCATAAATACTGTAGTTCTTATGGCAGTATTTATAATAAGCACAGCTTATCTTGTAGATGCAACATACAATCCATTTTTATATTTCAGATTTTAGGAGATATTATGAAAAAGAATTTACTAATATACAGCTTTTTTATTATGCTTCTGGGAATTTCAATTTTAGATATAATTAGTCCTGAGAGAACCTTCTCAGAGCTTGAAAACAGATATCTTAATAAAAAAACTAAATTTACATTGAAAAGTTACTTTGATGGAAGTTTCTCTAAAAAGTATGAAAATTACTTGAATGATCAGTTTATAGGAAGAGATAATTGGATAAATTTAAAAAGCAGTACAGAATATGCTTTGGGAAAGACAGAAAATAATAATATTCTTTATGGAAATAAATATTTCTTATTTGAAAAGGTAACATCCATTGATGAAAAGAGAGAAAATCTAAATATAAGTGCAGTAAATATATTTGCACAGAATTGTGATATACCCGTATCTGTAATGATAGTTCCTAATTCATATATAGTATATAAGGAATATCTTCCAGATTATGCTCCTATTATTAATGGTGAAAAGGAAATAGAGGAAATATACAATAATCTTAAAAATACTAATAATATAAACCTGATTAATGTGATGAATGATAAAAAGGAAAAGTTAAATGAAGGAGAACTTCTCTATTATAGGACAGATCATCACTGGACTACAGAAGGTGCATATGAAGCATATACAGAATATATGAAAAGTATAGGAATGGAGCCAGTAAATTTAAAATATTATGAGAAGAATTATGTGCCAGATTTCCTGGGAACATATTATTCCAAAGCAAAACCGTTAAAATATAAATATGATACTATAACTTACTATGATTTTGATAATGTGACCATGGAAATTGGTGAAGAGAAGTATTATGGATTATATGATATTTCAAAGACAGATGTAAATGATAAGTATTCACTAT
>JAEWQX010000103.1 GCA_023399035.1 Bacillota bacterium
ATTTTTCAATAATTCCATTCACTAAAGACGACAATGGAACAGAAACTTCATATCATTTATATCTTTACAGAGTAAAAGGATTTAATGAAGAAAAGAGAAACAAGGCTATTCAAATGCTTGCTGAAAAGGGGATAGCTACAAATGTACACTATAAGCCCCTTCCAATGCTCACATTGTACAAAAACTTGGGATATGACATGAAGGATTATCCAAATGCATATGCTCAATATGAAAATGAAATCACACTTCCAGTTTATAGCACATTATCTTTAGAAGATGCAGAATATGTGGCTGAAGAAACTGTTAAGGTTATAAAGGAATTACTATAAAATAATATAATAATTAATAAAAATCTTTCTGCAATGATATGACCACTGCAGAAAGATTTTTTTGATAATAATTTTCTGTATACAATGAGTATTAATTATTTTAGGAATAACGATGATAAGTATTTTTGGACCAGCAAGATTGCAGTGGCTTCATTTCTTTTTGTTTTTTGCAATTGGATGGAGTGGTTTAATATTCTTTTCAGATCGGATTTATAATAATATACCGCTATTATTGATTTTACTATTAATTACTTTAAAATAGAAACAGCCGTATCGATATGATACGACTGTTTTTAATAATATTCTGTATGTGTATTTTCAGTATTTGATGAATTATATATAGTATTAGAAATATGGGGATTTGTAACTATGCTTTCAATAGTGTTTTTAATTTTTTCCTGCATTCTATTAAATTCATCATCTCGAGAATTAATATCTGTGTACATATTTATCACTCTCCTTAAGTTTCACATATAAATAATATTTCCAATTTGTATATTATTAATGTATGCGTTTACTTTTTAAAATATTATTAAAATATAAAATAATGTGTTGGATAATCTTAATTTTATATTAAGAAAATTTCTTTTAAGGGATATATTTACAAAAAGAAATGATAGTGATAATATGTGTATATAGATTATATATACACTTAGACACGGAGGTATACAATTTGGACATTTTAATTAGCAATGATTCACCTGTAAAGCTATATGAGCAGATTGAAAATGCCATTAAAAATGAAATATTAAATGGGAATCTCAAATCTGGAGAAATGCTGCCATCCATAAGAATGCTTGCAAAAGAACTGAAGGTGAGCATAATAACGACAAAAAGGGCTTATGAGGAGCTTGAAAAGGAAGGATTTATTGAAACTGTAATAGGAAAGGGTACCTTTGTTTCATGTACAAATTCAGAAAGGCTTAAGGAAGCTGCCATGGCAGAAATGGAAGGACGACTTGAAGAAGTCATAGTATGTGCAAAATCTCTTGGACTTTCACTTGATGAATGCATTGAAATTTTAAAAGATTTGTATGAGGAGGTTTAGTTTTAATATGGAAGCTATAGAAATAAGAAATTTAAAAAAGAATTATAAGGATTTTACATTAGACATAGACAGCCTTAATGTAAAATCTGGATATGTAACAGGGTTTATTGGGCCCAACGGTTCAGGCAAGACAACTACTATCAATTCTATAATGGGTATGATTAAAAGCGATGATGGAGAAATAAAGGTCTTGGGAAAGAATATTTCAGAAGATGTAAGAGTAAAGGAGGAAATAGGCTATGTTGGAGATATATCTGGATTTCTTCAAGAAAGTAAACTTAAATATATAAAAAACAGCATAGCTCCATTTTATCCTGACTGGGATGAAAAAATGTATAGAATCTATATGGATAAATTCAATCTTGATGAAAATAAGGTATTCAAGGAGTTATCAAAAGGCATGCAAAAGCAATTCCAGCTTACAATGGCATTTTCACATCATCCAAAGGTTTTAATAATGGATGAACCTACAGCAAATCTTGATCCAATTGTAAGAAATGAAATTCTTGAAATAATAAGTGAGCATATGTTAAATGAAGAAATAACAGTATTTTATTCATCTCATATAACAACTGATATTGAAAAATGTGCTGATTATGTTGTCTTCATATATAAAGGAAGGATATTCCTTAAAGGCGAAAAAGACGAAATATTGGAAAGTCATGTTCTTATCAAATTTGGTAATGATTTATATGATGCTGATATTGTAGATGAGTTCATTTCATTAAAGAAAAACAAATTTGGATATGAAGGTCTTATAAATGACAGAAAGAGAGCATATGAGCTTTTTGGTGATGAAGCTGTTTATGAAAAATGCACTTTAGATGATATCTTACTATATTATGTTGATCATCAATAAAGCTGGTTAATTTTAGGGTGATATTGGAGCAGATATTATGAGCCTTGATATAGATATGAAAAATAATAATATACTGGCTTAAAGACGGTGCTCCTAAACAGTGTTTTAAATAAAAAACTATAAATAATATCAGAGAGGTAATTATGATGAATAATATGAAAAATTTAATAAAGATGCACTATAGTTCAATAGCTGCATTAAAAAAGACTGCAACTGTAGTATTTGTTCTTGCATTAATAGTATCAATTTCAAATAATGATGGTTCTATGCTTCCATTTGCATCAGCTCTTATAATAATGATTTTAAACTATAACTCACTTGCATATGAGGAAAACAGTAATTCAAATTTCCTAATATATTCACTTCCAGTAAAACCTGAAGAATACGTACTATCTAAATATGTGTTTGGGTT
>JAEWQX010000104.1 GCA_023399035.1 Bacillota bacterium
ATTTTTCAATAATTCCATTCACTAAAGACGACAATGGAACAGAAACTTCATATCATTTATATCTTTACAGAGTAAAAGGATTTAATGAAGAAAAGAGAAACAAGGCTATTCAAATGCTTGCTGAAAAAGGAATAGCTACAAATGTACACTATAAGCCCCTTCCAATGCTCACATTGTACAAAAACTTGGGATATGACATAAAGGATTATCCAAATGCATATGCTCAATATGAAAATGAAATCACACTTCCAGTTTACAGCACATTATCTTTAGAAGATGCAGAATATGTTGCAAATGAAGTGGTGAAGGTAATAAAAGAATTAATTTAATCTTAATAATGAAAAAAATCTTTTTGTTTTGATACAATCACTGCAGAAAGATTTTTTCTGTTTATAAAAAAAGAAAATCCAATGATAATTGGATTTTCGAATGTTCATTTAAGAAAGGGAATAAATGAACATTGTGGGGTTTATTAAACCTTATGGTTGTACCATAAAGTGTATGGGCTAAATAACTTTACTTATAACTTAATTATACAATAAACAAATTAAAAAACAATGATTTTTTACAATGCGACAATTAAATGTATAAAAACTTAAAAATTACTCGAAGCTATAAAGGAGAAAGTTTTTGTATTTAATATAAAATTATTATAAAATCAAATAAAGACCTATTTTATCGTAGACAAAAATGGCAAAGCATATTATGTATAGAGGAGAATAATATATAAATGATAGAGATAAAGAAAGAAGAATTATTAAAAAATACTATAGATTATGAAGATTATTCGGAAAATATATGCATTCCTACTGCTGAAGAACTTAAAAAAGCAGGATTGCTTCAATGTGGAGGCGGATGCAGTAAATGCAGCTGTAAAAGCAGTGGAGGATGCTCTACCTGTAAAAGTAGAAAATGTGGGAAGTAAAAATTAAAAATATATGGATTTAATAATAAGAATAATATATAATTAAATTTGTTTAATAAAATGAAATTATAGTTTAGATGTGGAGGGGTTATCCTTGGGAAGGCCAAGTATCTTCAGCAGAGAGTATGAACGAAAAATGAAAAGAAGAAAAAGAAATTTTATGTTTTTTTCATTAATAATAATCGTATTAGCATGCGCAGCAGCACTAAAATTTGTATATAATCCTGTGAATTTTGGAAATATAAAAGCTAATATACAGGCGTGGATTGATAGTGACACTACATCAAAATATGAAACAGTAGTTGAGAATGAGGAAAATCCAGCTAGTGAAGAAAATGCAGAAGTGGTAGAAGAAGAAATTGCACCAGTTGAGGAGTATTTAGATATACCTCAGAGCAGTGGTAATACTGCACAGGCTGTTTATATAGAAGAAAATGGAGAAAAAGTATTTACAGAAGTAAGAAATTTAGATAATGGAGTTACTTTTGATATAAGTCCTTTAAAAAAACAAGTTATAATATATGATGTTAATTCTAATATTACATTATATAATATAGATGGAACAAACAAAGTAGTATCTAAAGATCAGTATATATCAACAAGCGGTACTGTGTTTACAAAAGATAGTACATTACAATCAAAGCCAGATTATTTGTGGAACAGCAATCCTAAGTTTGTAAATGAGCAAAATATAATATTTGTAACAAACAGACCATACTTTGGAACTGCAGCTGTAAAGCAATATTTATGGATGACAGATTTACAAAGTGGAACAGATAAGATATACTGGGATTTAGCTGCAGCAAGTATTACAATAGGAAGCAGAGAAGAAAAAGGTTTAAAGGTAACTGTTGACGGAAGAGATTATTATATAGCAGAAGATGGCAGTTATATTCAATAAAAATAAATATTTGATATAATTTAGATGTTTATGGTATAATAACCTAGTTAAATTAGATGTATACTATTTTAGGAGGAAAGAATAAAATGAAAGCTAAAGTGGAAAAAATAGAAACAAATGTTGTTAAGTTAGAAATAAGGGTTGAAGCAGATAAATTTGATGCTGCAATCACTAAAGCATATAACAAAAACAAGAGCAGATACAATATACCAGGATTCAGAAAGGGTAAAGTTCCAATGAACATAGTTAAGAAGTTCTACGGAGTAGAAGTATTCTATGATGATGCTGTTAACTTTGCTATAGATGCATCATACGGTGAAGCATTAAATGCTGAAAAAATCAGACCAGTTGATTACCCACAAATCGATATCGTTGAATTAGGTGAAGGAAAAGACTTAGTTTATACTGCTACTGTTACAGTATATCCTGAAGTTGAATTAGGAGAATACAAAGGTTTAGATATAAAGAAACCTTCATATGAAGTTGATGAAGCTGAAGTAGAAAAGCAAATCAAAGATATGCAAGAAAAGAATGCTAGAATGGAAGTTAAAACTGAAGGAACTGTAGAAAAAGGAGATATCGCTGTTATTGACTTTAAAGGATACATAGATGGAACTGCTTTCGAAGGTGGAGAAGGACATGATTATCCATTAGAAATTGGTTCAGGAACTTTCATAGACAACTTTGAAGATCAATTAATCGGATTAGCTGTTGGAGATAAGAAAGATGTTAACGTAACTTTCCCAGAAGGATACGGTAAAGAAGAATTAAACGGTAAGCCAGCTAAATTTGAAGTTGAAGTTAAAGAAATCAAAGTTAAAGAATTACCAGAATTAGATGACGAATTCGCTAAAGAAGTTTCTGCTGTTGATTCATTTGCTGAATTAAAAGAAAACTTAAAGAAAACTTTAGAAAAGAACAACGATGAAAAAGCTGAAAGAGAATTTGAAGAAGCTGTAATAACTGCTGTAATCGAAAATGCAAAGATGGATGTTCCAGAAGTTATGGTTAACAAAGAAATCGATGCTATGATGAAAGATCTTGAAGGAAGATTAAAATATCAAGGATTAAGCTTAGATCAATACATGCAATTCACTGGCAACACAACTGAAAAGATGAGAGACTTCATGAAAGAAAATGCTGAAAGAAAAGTTAAAGCTGACTTAGTTCTTGAAGCAGTTGCTAAAGCAGAAGACATCAAAGCTACTGATGATGAAATAAATGCAAGAGCTTTAGAATTAGGAAAGATCTACGGACCAAAAGATCCAGAAAAGATGGCTAAGATTTTAGCTAAAACTCAAAAGGTTATGATCGAAAAAGATATCGTAATCGAAAATACTCTTAAATTTATAAAAGAAAATTGCAAATAATTTTATTTGAGTTATAATATAAAATAAGTTATTGAATAGTGATTGCCAGAAAAATTAATTTTTCTGGCAATTCTTTAAAATAATAATTAACAAAATCACAAAAAAAATATATAATTATATAAGTAGATTTGTATTTTATTTATAACGGTGAAAAGGGAGGATTCAGATGAGTTTAGTGCCAATGGTCGTTGAACAAACAAGTAGAGGAGAACGTTCTTACGACATATTTTCAAGATTATTGAAAGAGAGAATAATTATGTTAAGCGGAGAAGTTACTGATGCCAGCGCTCAGTTAATTGTTGCTCAGCTATTATTTTTAGATAGTGAAGATCCTGATAAAGACATTTCTTTATATATAAACAGTCCAGGCGGTTCTGTAACTGCTGGTATGGCAATATATGATACAATGCAGTTAATAAATGCAGATGTATCAACAATATGTGTTGGAATGGCGGCTTCAATGGGAGCATTTTTACTATCTTGTGGAGCAAAAGGAAAGAGATATGCACTTCCAAATGCTGAAATAATGATTCATCAGCCACTTGGCGGATTCCAAGGTCAGGTAACTGATATAGAGATACACGCCAATAGAATGTTAAAGGTTAAAGAAGTTCTTAATAAGACATTAAGTGAAAATACTGGAAAACCTTTAGAAGTTATCGAAAGAGATACTGAAAGAGATAACTTTATGGGAGCTCAAGAAGCTAAGGAATATGGTTTAGTTGACGAAATAATTGTTAAAAAACCAAAGAAGAAAGAAAAATCTGAATAGGAATAAAAAGTTATTTTGATACTTTTTAAGCGAGGTGAATGTATGGCTAAGTATGATGACAAAAAACAGTTAAAGTGTTCATTCTGCGGCAAAACACAAGAACAAGTTAAAAGACTTATTGCAGGTCCTGGAGTATATATATGTGATGAATGTATAGATTTATGTTCTGAAATTATTGCAGATGAATTCCAAGAAACTGTTGATTTTGACCCAAAGAGTGTTCCAAAGCCAAATGAAATAAAGGAATATTTAGATTCTTATGTAGTAGGTCAGGACAGAGCTAAAAAGTCTCTAGCTGTTGCAGTTTATAATCACTATAAGAGAATCAATACAAACAAAGATGATATAGATGTAGAATTATCTAAGAGTAATATATTATTACTTGGACCAACAGGTTCGGGTAAAACATTATTAGCTCAGACATTAGCTAAATTCTTAAATGTACCATTTGCTATAGCTGATGCTACAACATTAACTGAAGCAGGGTATGTTGGTGAAGATGTTGAAAATATATTATTAAAGTTAATTCAAAATGCAGATTATGATGTAGAAAAGGCTGAAAGAGGAATCATATATATCGATGAAATTGATAAGATTGCAAGAAAATCTGAAAATCCATCAATTACAAGAGATGTATCTGGTGAAGGTGTACAACAGGCGTTATTAAAGATATTAGAAGGAACTGTAGCATCTGTACCACCTCAAGGTGGAAGAAAACATCCACATCAGGAATTTATTCAAATCAATACATCTAATATATTATTTATTTGTGGTGGAGCATTTGATGGTGTAGATAAGATAATCGAAGGAAGAACTAGAAAAAGTTCTATGGGATTCGGTGCTGACATCCAATCTAAACATGAAAAAGACGTTGGTCAATTATTAAAAGAAATAATGCCAGCTGATTTATTAAAGTTTGGATTAATTCCAGAATTCGTTGGAAGACTTCCAATACTTGTTACATTAGAGTCATTAAACAGAGATGCTTTAATTGAAATATTAACAAAACCTAAGAACGCTCTTGTTAAACAATACAAGAAGTTATTTGAATTAGATGATGTTAAGTTAGAATTTGAAGATGGTGCATTAAATGCAATTGCTCAAGAAGCAATAAGCAGACAGACAGGCGCTAGAGGTCTTAGAGCTATCATAGAAGATGTAATGAACGAAATAATGTATGAAATACCTTCTGATGATAGAATAACTAAGGTAACAATAACTGAAGATACAATTAAAAATAAAAAAGATCCTATAGTTGACCGTCTTGAAGATGGGAAAACAAGACCAGCTTTATTAAAAGCAAGAACTAAAAAAGATATTGAATCAGCATAATTTTTAGTTTAACCTAGCTTTGATATAAATTATCAAAGCTGGGCTTTTATTTTGTCTTTTTTTCTATAAATACTTTAATTTTATATGGAAGTTAGGAATATATTTGTAAAGTGGAGCAAATAATAGTAATAGAACTAGTGGAAGGAGGAAATATATTTCAAAGTTAAAGAGAAGCTTTATCGATGAAATATATTTATTAATATGAATAGTATATTAATGATTTTGCAAATAGTTGTCTTAGTTATGATGGTATATGTTTTATCAACATCAGGAAATAGAAATACAAAACATAAAAATATAGCTATTGATAAAGAGAATACTAAGGAAATGACACACCTTAATAATTTAAGGCAAATTTCATTATCAGTCCCATTAACTGAAAAGAGCAGGCCATCAAGTTTTGATGAAATAATTGGTCAGGAAAAGGGGATAAAAGCTCTTAAAGCTGCTTTATGTGGTCCTAACCCTCAACATGTAATAATATATGGTCCTCCAGGAGTAGGAAAGACAGCCGCTGCAAGGCTTGTTTTAGAAGAAGCAAAGAAAGTTTCATTATCACCTTTTAAAGAAAAGGCTAAGTTTGTAGAATTAGATGCAACAACTTTAAGGTTTGATGAAAGGGGGATAGCAGATCCCTTAATAGGTTCAGTTCATGACCCAATTTATCAAGGTGCTGGAAATTTCGGTATAGCAGGTATACCACAGCCTAAACCAGGAGCTGTAACAAAGGCTCATGGAGGAATTTTATTTTTAGATGAAATAGGTGAGCTTCATCCTATAGAATTAAACAAACTACTAAAAGTTCTTGAAGATAGAAAAGTATTTTTTGATAGCTCATATTATAGTTCTGAAGATCCTAATATGCCAAGGTATGTTAAAGAAGTATTTGAAAATGGTCTTCCTGCTGATTTTAGATTAATAGGTGCAACAACAAGATCTCCAGATGAAATAATGCCAGCAATACGATCAAGATGTGTTGAAATATTTTTCAGGGCATTACTACCTGATGAGATTAAGAAAATAGCAAGGAATTCAGTTGAAAAGGTTGGACTTCAGATAGAAGATACAGCTTTAGATGAAGTTAGCAATTACTGTACAAATGGAAGAGAAGTAATAAATTTAATTCAGCTTGCATCTGGAATAGCAATAAATGAAGATAGATATACAATTAGTCTTGACGATATTAAGTGGGTACTAGAAAATGGTCAGTATACAAGAATTATAAGCAACAATATACCTCATGAATCCAAAGTGGGTGTGGTAAATGGATTGGCAGTGTATGGGGCAAATATAGGTATGCTTATGCCTCTTGAAGTAAGCTGTAAACAGGTATATAAGCGAAGAGGAGAAGTAAAAGTAACAGGCATAGTAGAAGAAGAAGAAATTACAACTAATAATAAGAAAATAAAAATGAAGAGTACAGCTTATTCATCAGTCCAGAATGTATTGACTGTATTAGACAATCTATTTGACCTTAATACAGATAAATATGATATTCATGTAAATATACCTGGAGGCATGCCTGTAGATGGTCCATCAGCAGGGATAAGCATAGCAACAGCAATATACAGTGCTATAACTAAAAAGAAAGTTAATAGGTTTGTAGCAATGACAGGAGAAATAAGCTTATTAGGACTTGTTAAACCTATTGGAGGAGTTAAAGCGAAGATTTCAGCTGCAGTTAAAGGTGGAGCTAATAAAGTAATAATACCACAGGATAATTATGATGAGTCTTTAGAAGAAATTGAAGGAATAAAAATCTGCCCTGTTTCTCATTTCAAAGAAGTTATCAGCATTGCATTAGAAGAAGGTGAAAGTACAGTTAAAAATAGTAAGGAAATTTTATCAGCTAAAGGGAACAATATGATTGAAACATAGAATAAGACTGTATTTCTAAAAATTTAATTTGTAAAAATATAATAATTAGTTTAATATAGTATAAAGGGCGTGAATAGTAAGATAGAGTTCTTAAAATTCACACCTTTTCTATTTAAGAGTTTTTATAGAGCAATTGAAAAAATATTGGATTATGTGTATACTAGTTAAGTCAAAATAAATAATATAATGTGATTGATGTGGGGGGGAAATAGTATCATGAAAAAGTTATATACAATTCCGCTAATTCCATTAAGAGGATTGACTGTTTTTCCTAAAGTAGTAGTACATTTTGATGTTGGTAGAAAGAGGTCTACTGCAGCTATTGAACAAGCTATGTTAGATAACCAAGAGATTTTTCTTGTGGGACAGAAGGATTTATTAGTCGAAGAGCCAACTAGAGATGAAGTATATTCTGTTGGTGTAATATGTAAGATAAAGCAGATTCTTAAGATGTCTGAGAATACTATCAGAGTTCTTGTAGAAGGTGTAGAGAGAGCAAAAATAGTTGAATATATAGATGATGATGAATATATAAAAGCTTCAGTTGAAAAGGTTCGTTCAAAGAAGAGCAAAAGTGCAGAACTTGAAGCATATATCAAGCTTATAGATAAGGAATTTATGAAGCTTTTAAAGTTGACTGATGATGGTTACAGTGAAGTTGCAAAATCAATCGAGCCATTAGAAAGCCCGGTTGAGTACTTAGACATGGTTGCTTCATATGCTATCACAGAAGAAGAAGTGAAACAGGAAGTATTAGAATGTCTCGATATTATTGAAAGAGCTGAGCTTATCTTAGAAAGAATAAAAAGAGAAGTTTCAGTAGCTAAGATACAAAAGGATATTACAGCAAAAGTAAAAAGCAAGGTATCTAAAGAGCAAAAAGAGTATTACTTAAGGGAACAATTAAAAGCTATTCAGGAAGAATTAGGTGAAGATGATTCTGAAAAGAATGAAATAGCTAAATACGAAGAAAAGATTGAAAAAACAAGGTTATCTAAGGAAGCAAAAGAAAAGCTTACTTATGAACTTGGAAGATTAAAAAATATGAGTGCTTCATCGGCAGAGGCTAATGTGGTAAAAACTTATTTAGACTGGGCATTAGATATTCCTTGGGGAAAATATTCAAAGGAAAGCATTGATGTAATAAAAGCCAGAGATATATTAAATAAGGAACACTATGGACTTGATGATGTAAAAGACAGAATAATTGAGTACTTAGCTGTAAAGCAGATAAGCAAATCTCAAAAAGGGCCTATATTATGCTTGGTTGGGCCTCCAGGTGTAGGTAAAACATCCATAGCCAGATCTATAGCTAATGCTATGAATAGAAAATATACAAGAATTTCGTTAGGTGGCATGAAGGATGAGTCTGAAATAAGAGGTCATAGAAGAACTTATGTAGGAGCAATACCGGGAAGAATAACTTATGCATTAAAGGATGCTAAGACTATGAATCCATTGATATTATTCGATGAAATAGATAAGATAAGCTCGAGTTATAAGGGAGATCCATCAGATGCATTGTTAGAAATCTTAGATAGTGAACAAAATAAAGATTTCAGAGACAGCTATTTAGAGCTTCAATTAAACTTATCTAAGGTAATGTTTATTGCTACTGCAAATACTTTAGAAACTATTCCAAAACCTTTATTAGACAGAATGGAAGTTATAGAGGTTTCAGGATATACTTATGAAGAAAAGTTCAATATAGCAAAAGAACATTTAATTCCTAAAATCTTTAAAGATTTAGATATTCCTATGGATAATATAAAAATAGAAGATGATTCTATAAGAGCTGTAATAGAAGGATATACAAGGGAATCAGGTGTACGTGGACTTGAAAGAAAGCTGACATCTCTTGTTAGAAAAGTTCTTGCAGATATGCTTAAAGAAGGAATGAAGGAATATGTTGTAGACACAGATTCTATTGAAAAACTTCTTGGAAAGAGAATATTCAGCATAGATGAAATTGATAAGTTTGATAAAGTTGGAGTAGTTAATGGTATGGCATGGACTGCATATGGAGGAGATACACTTCCTATAGAAGCAACAGCAATGAGAGGAAGCGGTAAACTACAGTTGACAGGAAAGCTTGGAGATGTAATGCAGGAATCTGCTAAGACTGCATACAGCTATGTAAGAGCAAATGCAAGTAAATTTGGTATTGACGAATCATTCTATAAAGAAAAGGATATTCACATACATGCTCCAGAAGGTGCAGTTCCAAAGGATGGTCCATCAGCAGGTGTAACAATGGTAACAGCACTTGTATCTGCATTATCAGGCAGAAAAGTTAAGCATAATGTTGCAATGACAGGTGAAGTGACATTGACAGGAAGAGTCCTTCCAATAGGCGGATTGAAAGAAAAATCTTTAGCAGCATTCAGAGCTGGAGTGGACACTATAATAATTCCAAAAGAAAATGAGAAAGATATAGATAAGATACCAAACTCAATAAGAAGAAGTTTGAATATCATTTCTGCTAAAGAAGTAAATGAAGTATTAAAGAATGCGTTAATTGGAGAGGATACTAATGAGAATTAAACAATCAGAATTTATCATATCAGCTGTAAGAAGAAATCAATACCCTACAGATAACAGAGTTGAAATAGCCTTTGTAGGAAGATCGAATGTAGGTAAGAGTTCAATAATAAATTCAATAACTAATAGAAAAAAACTGGCAAAGGTAAGTTCTACTCCTGGTAAGACAAGATTAGTTAATTTCTTTTTAATCAATAATGATTTTTATCTTGTTGACTTACCTGGATATGGATATGCAAAAGTTTCTAAGTCTGAAAAAGAGAGTTGGGGAAAGACTATTGAAATGTATCTTACAGGAAGAGATGTGCTTAAGAGAATAGTCCTTCTTGTTGATTCAAGACATAAGCCTACTGCTGATGACGTAATGATGTATGATTGGGCTAAGCATTTCGGATATGATGTTGTCGTTGTAGCAACTAAAAGTGATAAGCTTAAAAATTCTGAATTTAAAAAGAACGAAAAAATTATAAAGGAAGCTTTAAAGTTAAAAGAAGAAGATAAGTTTTATTTCTTCTCATCACTTAATAAAAAAGGAATTGAAACACTTATAGATAATTTATTTTTAGAATTTGCAACAGATATAGACTAATAAATAATAGAAACAGCGAAAAGATCAGCAGATCTTTTCGCTGTTTTTTTATGCATAAATTTATTAACAGTAGTAGATTAAAATAGAATGATTTAAAAACTAAAAATAATAGAAAAGAGTGAAGGCAGAAGTAGCAATTTGTTTTGATAATCATAAATAAAAAAATCTTTGATTTTCAACAGAAATTCTGAGTTTTTGCTTCATATATACTAACTAAGCAGGATGGATGAGCCAGTTTTTCACGCATTTAATTCTAAATATATATGGAGAAAAAAATGTGTCAAAATTTAATAGGAGGAATAGTATATAGTATGAAAAAGAAAAAAATATTTCCAAGGAGGAATAAATATGGAGATGAATGATATCCTTAACGGCTTAAGTTCATGCGAAGAAACTACTAGTAGCGATTCTTCTTGCACATCAGATAACTGTTGTGGAGGCCAAAATATGGGACAACCAGGAATCGGATTAGGACCATTAGGTTTAGGTGGTGGATTAGGCAATGGATTTGGTTGTGGATTTGGTTGTTGGATTTGGATTTTATTAATATTATTCTATAGCTGCAGTGGAAGTGGTTTCCTAGGTGGATATAATAATAACAACTGTTGCGGATGCTGTAACAATTCTTGCTGTAACTCATGCTGCAATAATTCATGTTGCAACAACAGAAACAATAATTACGGAGGATTATTTGGAGGATTATTCGGAAATTGTACTGCTTATCTATTCTTATTAGTAATACTATTCCTTTGCAATAGTAATTTTAATGGTATAGGTTTAGGTGGTTTAGGTGCTCTTGCAGGCCAATATGGTGGTCTAGGAGGATACGGTGCTAATTTAAATGCTAGTGGCAATTACAGTTGCTAGTTCTGAATTTTTAGGAAGGAGAGGTAATTATGTCTAAAAAGAAGGATAAATGTTGTTGCGAAAAAAAATGCCAATGTGAGAGGAAACATGATAACTGCTGCTGTCAACAATGTTGTTGTTCACCATGTTGCTGTGAAACTTGTTGCTGTTGTGAAAATAATAATAACAATTATGGTGGAAATGGATTATTTGGTTTCAATGGATGTGCTGCAGTAGCACCTATCATATTTTTATTAATCGCATGTGGAGCAGGACTATTGAATTGTAGTTCATCGTTCTTGATTATCTTACTATTTATATTATTTGGCGGATGCTTTATGGGCAATTGTAACGGCTCATCAGGAAATAGCTGTTGCTGCTAAAATAGTGGATGGAGGGTTTTATACCCTCCAAAAAAATGATTAAAAACATAAACAATTTAAATGGTTTGTACATATAGTGGTAATAGGTAATAATATTGGGAGGATAGCTCATGGCTAAGCATAGACGAAGGGAACAGGAACCTTCAGTAAATGAAAATATGAATCGTAATATGATGAATGCTAACAATAATCCATTTGGAATAGATCCAATGCAGCTTTTAGGATTGCTGGGCGGAAATTTTGATATGAGGAATATGAACAATATGTTGGCATCAATGAACACTAATGGTTTTAATTTAAATAATTTAGGGCCATTGGCTCAAATGGCAGGATTGAATTTAGATAATAATTTTGCTAATCTGAATAATAATAATTTGAATAGAAATAATAATTTAAATATGAATAATAATCCAAATGTGAATTCAGATATGCAAAATATGTCAGCTAATAACATGAACAAAAATGAAGCAAATTCGCAAAAGCGTGATGATGCAGCGGATAAAAGAAATAATTCAGTAAAAGTAAGCCACCAGGAAGAAAAAAGACATGACAGATCATCTAATGAAGGTATAGTTCAGGAAAAAAATAAGTTGGCTGATGAGAATTTAGAGTTTTTAATGTCATTGAGAAGTTTTGTACATCAGAGTAAAGTACCATTTATTGATAAAATAATAGATGGTTATAAAAAAGGTTTATTTAAATAGAAATTAAATTAAAAAAATATGTATATAAATTGATTTATTGTCAATACTATAAATGTAATGGAGAAAGCATTCTCCTACAAACTTAATAAAATACTGATATTTTATTAAGTAACCCCCCATCCCCCTTTTAGGCCGCAATTTGCGGCCTTTATTTATTAATTTTA
>JAEWQX010000010.1 GCA_023399035.1 Bacillota bacterium
CAAGAGAAATTGACAATGCAATTTAGTTGAGAATATGAAATATATAGAAGAGAATTGAGTTAATAAAAATAGCTCAATTCTTTTTGTTATATATAAGAATAATTTTACATAACTATTAATATAAGTAGTTAAGGATAAAAATTATGTTTAAGACATTTTTTATACCTATATGTAATCAACTTAAAAAATTTAGTCATACTGTAACGATTTATATGAATATATTGTAATTAGGAGGGGGGAGTGTTTATGAGTATGAACTTTAAGGAATTTATTGAAACTGATAGAGAAAGAGCTAACACACAGAAATTTGAAGGGACTTTTTTAGAGTATCTTGATATTGTAAAAGAACATCCTGAAATTGTTAAGTTAGCTCATAAAAGACTCTATGACATGATTATGGATAAAGGTGTGGAGGAACTAAAGGCTGATGAAAATCCAAGAGTAAGAAAGATTTATGGAAATGATATTATAAGAAGATATGGTTTCTTTAAAGATGATTTCTATGGAATTGATAAGGTTATCATGAAGCTTGTTAATTACTTTAAGTCAGCAGCTATGAAAGGTGAAGAATCAAGGCAGGTATTATATCTTGTAGGGCCTGTTGGTGCTGGTAAATCATCTATAGTTGAGAGTCTTAAATCAGCAATAGAGGACTGTGATCCTGTATATGCATTAAAAGGATGTCCAATGCATGAAGAACCTCTTCATCTTATTCCAAAACATCTAAGACCCAAATTTGAGGAAATGCTTGGTGTTCAGATTGAGGGAGATTTGTGTCCAGTATGTAAGTATAAATTAATGCATGAACTTAATGGTATGTATGAAGAATTTCCAGTTGAAAGGGTAGGTTTTTCAATAAGATCAAGAAAAGGTGTAGGTGTAGTTCCACCAGTTGATCCTAACAATCAGGATACTTCAATATTAACAGGGTCAATTGATATTTCAAAAATGGATTTATATTCTGAAGATGATCCAAGAATATTCTCTTTAAATGGTGCTTTTAATGTTGGTAACAGAGGTTTGGTTGAATTTATAGAAGTATTTAAGAATGATGTTGAGTATCTTCATACAATTATTACTGCCACTCAGGAAAAATCAGTTCCATCACCTGGTAAAGGTTCAATGATTTATTTTGATGGGGTTATTGTTGCCCATTCAAATGAAGCTGAATGGAATAAGTTTAAGTCAGATCATACAAATGAAGCCATCCTAGACAGAATAGTAAAAATTGAAGTTCCTTACTGCTTAGAGCTTGATGAGGAAGTTAAGATATATCAGAAAATTTTAAGAAAGAGCAATTTTAAGGCTCACATTGCACCTCATACAATTGAAGTTGCAGCAATGTTTGCAATTCTTTCTAGACTCACACCATCAGCTAAGGCTGACAGTATGACAAAGCTTAAGATTTATAATGGTGAAGAAATAGTTGAAAAGGGTACTACAAAGAAGATAGACATTACTGAATTAAGGGAAGAAGCAGGACAATATGAAGGTATGAAGGGTATTAGTACAAGATTTATAATAAAAGCAATAGATAATGCCCTTGCAGAATCAGAATATGACTGTATAAATCCTTTAAGTGTAATGGAGAACATGATTAAGTCAGTTAAGGAAATGGACATTGCATCTGATGATAAGAAGAGGTATCTAGGATTTATTCAGGATACAATAAGAAAAGAATATAACAAGATCCTTGAAAGAGAAATAACAAAGGCATTTATACATTCATTCAGAGAACAAGCTGAAAGTTTATTTAATAATTATATAGATAATGCAGAAGCCTATGTAAATAAGACAAAGATTAAGGATGTTTCAACTGGTGAAGAACTTAATCCTGATGAAGATTTTATGAGAAGCATTGAGGAACAAATTGGCGTTTATGCTGCATCTGCAAAAGGATTCAGATCAGATGTGACTTCATACATGTTCTATATTATTAGAAAGGGCGGCAAGCTTGACTATACTTCTTATGAACCATTGAAGGAAGCTATAGAAAAGAAATTGACTGAATCAGTTAAGGATTTATCTAGAATAATCACAAAATCTAAAGTAAGAGATAAGGAACAGGCAGAAAAATATAATTCTATGGTTGAAGAAATGAAGAAAAATGGATATTGTATTCACTGCTGTGATGTAATATTAAAATATGCAGCTAATAACTTATGGAGAGATTAATAGATTATGGCTATATTTAGAGACTATACAAGCAATCCGGTTGATCATGATAGATCCATAGAAGATAGAAGAAGACATAGACAACTTGTTGAAAAGTCAATTAAAGAAAATTTGGGAGATATACTATCAGAAGAAAGTATTGTAGGTGAAAGCAAAAATAAGAAGTTTAAAATCCCTATAAAGGGAATAAAGGAATATCAGTTTGTTTATGGACGAAACTCAAAAGGTGTAGCAACTGGAGTTGGAGATGAACAGAGAGGCGATAAGATAGGAAATGGAAAGAAACAGCTTGCACAGGGAAATCAGGGTGCAGGTAATGAAGAAGGCGATGATGTTTATGAAACAGAAATAACACTTGAAGAATTAATGGATTATATTTCAGAAGATTTAAATCTTCCTAATCTGGATCAAAAGAAGTATTCAGAAATAGTGACTGAAACTACTGGTAAAAAGCGTGGATATCAGACTCATGGGATAAGACCCCGTCTTGCAAAAAAGAAGACTGTAATGACAAAGATTGCAAGAAAACAGGGAAAGAAAAGAGCTCTCAAAGAACTTAATGAGGATGATGAGCTTGAAAGATTTCCATTTAGAGAAGAGGATTTAAGGTATTACAGGGTTAAGATGAAACCAAGGAGAGACAGCAACGCTGTAATGATATTTATAATGGATGCATCTGGTTCAATGGATGTAACAAAAAAGTATCTTGCACGTTCTTATTTCTTTGTTCTTGCCACATTTTTGAAGAGAAAATATAACAATATTGCTTTTGAGTTTATATATCATACAACTGTAGCTAAGAGAGTAGATGAATATGAGTTTTTCCACAAATCTGAATCTGGAGGTACGTATATTTCAAGTGGAATAAATGAAGCATTAAAGCTTATTGAAGAGAAATATCCATCGTCTGCATGGAATATTTATCCTATATATGCTAGTGATGGAGACAACTGGTCCGAGGATAATGAAAAGGCAATTTCAGCAGTAAAGAAGATATGTGAAGTTAGTAATATGTTTGGATATGCAGAGTTACTTCCTTCGACATATACAACTACAATGTACCATAAATTCAAAAAGGAAATAACTAATGAAAATTTTGTACCAGTAATAATAAAAGAAAAGAAAGATTTATGGGATGCACTTAAAACCATGCTTAGGAAGGAGTTAAAGGAGGAGGAGTAGGCTGTGAAATATAGTATTAGCGACTTGGAAAAGTGGAATGCAAAAATAGAGGAAAAAGTTAGGGAATACGGCCTTGATTACTATCCTCAAGAATTTGAAATAATAGGTTTTAATGAAATGATAGGATATGAAGCGTATGTTGGAATGCCTTCGAGATATCCTCACTGGAGTTTTGGTAAAGCTTATGAAAAAAATAAAACTCTCTATTCCTTAAATCTAACAGGTCTTCCTTATGAAATGGTTATTAATTCAGATCCGTGCCTTGCATACCTTATGAAGGATAACACTTTGTTGTTACAGATTCTAACAATGGCTCATGTATATGGTCATAATGACTTTTTCAAAAATAACAGACTTTTTAAACAGGGAACTAATGCCGAGTATACCCTTGAGATGTTTAATCTTGATGCAAAGATAATACGTGATTACATTGACGATCCTAGCATAGGGTACACTAAAGTTGAAAGGATACTGGATGCAGCTCATGCTTTAAGATTTCAGGTTGGAAGAAGTATTGGAGTAAAGGAATTAACAAATGATGAAATACGTGATAATATCCTAAGGGAATATGAAAGTAAGAGAGAAAATAGAGGAATATTAGACTCTCATATTGAAATAGAACTTCCTGATTTAGAAAAAATACCATTGGAACCTGTAGATGATGTCATGGGATTTATAATTCAATATGGAAGTCTTGCAGAATGGGAAAAGACAATATTAAAAATAGTTAAAAGAGAAGCTCAGTACTTTATACCACAGGTAGAAACAAAGATTATGAATGAAGGATGGGCAAGCTATACTCACTATAATATATTAAAGGAGCTTGATCTTCCGCAGGAACTTCATCTTGAATTTTTAAAGAGGCATAATGATGTTATTGCACCAGCAGTTGGAGGATTAAATCCATATTATATTGGATTCAAGATATTTGAGGACTTAGATAAAAAATATGGAAAGGAAAAGATTTTTGAAGTAAGAGAAGTCGATAGGGATTCTTCATTCCTAAGAAGATATCTTACAAAAGAACTTTGTGAGGAGTTAAATTTATTCCAGTATAATCATAGAACTTTTGACACAATAATTGAGGAAATATCAGATGAGGATGGATGGAAGGTTATCCGAGACACTTTAAGTTATACTTCTGGAATGGGTGGAATTCCTTATGTAAGAGTTATTGATATGAATAAGAAGGATAATACTCTAACATTGGAAAATGTATTTGATGGAAGAGCATTGGAACTTTCATATGCAAAAGAAACTTTAAAATATGTACAGGAACTTTGGGGACATGATGTTAAATTAATTACCAAAGGAACTGATAGGCAGGAAATAGTAATTAAATGTGATCAGGATAAAAAGGTGACTATATTATAAAATATTAACTCTGTGGCATTGAAATGCTGCAGAGTTTTTAGTGCTTTCAAATATAAAAATTTTAAATTCTAAACTTAGACGTATTAATAAAAGTAACCAAAAGGAATTATAAGAATAATATAAATGTATGGAAAAATACTTTGGAGAATTAAAATGAACTTAAAAGGAAGCAAAACAGAAAAGAATTTGTTTAAGACATTTGCTGGTGAATGCAGAGCTAGAACTAAGTATGATTTATATGCAGAACGAGCTAAATGCGATGGCTATATGTGGATTGCACAGGTGTTTGAGGAAACCGCAAAAAATGAGTATGCACATGCAAGAGAAGCCTATAAAAGATATTTAGATAGAATTAACTGTACAAAGAATAATCTTATTGAATCAGCAGTTGGAGAGTCTGAAGAGGCCAATGTGATATATAAAGAGTTTGAAAAAATTGCAAGAGAAGAAGGTTTTGAGGATATTGCACATTTTTATAAAGAACTTCAGGAAGTTGAAGAAAGTCATAAAGAGAGATATCTCGAATTGGCTAAAAAATTAAAAGATGAAAAAATATTTAAGATCGATGAAAATACATTATGGGTATGCTTAAACTGTGGATATATTCATGAAGGCCATGAAGCCCCAGAAAAATGTCCACTATGTAAATATCCTAAAGCTTATTTTAAAAATATAAATTCTAAGTTATGCAAATAGGGGGAAACTATATATGTTGTACGTTTATCCAGATAATTTTATAGTTCCTGTAATATTTGTAGAGAACTTTATGAATAAAGATACTTATGAAAAAGTGAATAAAAGTTTATGTAATAAGAAAATAGAAAAGGTAAAAGAAATTGCAAAAGATGATGAATATGAAAAATTTCGTGATGATGATAAAGAAGAATATTATGATGAATTACAAGAAGAACTTATTATGGACTGGAAGTATGAAGGAGAATATTCATTGGAAATAGAATATAAAACTATATTAGATAATATTGATGAAGATTATGTCTGTGGTGAAACTGGAAGAATTTAATCATGTATATATGAATATATAATATACTAATATTGAGAGCAATAAAAGGAATTTATTTTATATGAAATATGATGAACTGGCGCATAATCATTATAATGATATAGAGAATTTAGGAAGGCTTTTAAAGAATTATGTAGATGCTTACAGATTATTAATAGCCGGTGCAGCAGAATTATATAATATTAATCTTGCAAAAAAGAGTGATGTTAAGAAAGCTCTAGAGAGAGTTGATGGTTTAGGAGGATTAATTGATAACCTTATTGATGCATTAGATAAATGTGAAAGTGGATATTTGAAATATTGCAAGATAAAGAATGACTATATTTCTATAAGTACACAAAAAAATAAGATATATACTGAAATAGATAATGAACTTAATTTCCAGAATACAGGACGAGATGATGACGATGAAGAAGAAGAATAGATAAAAAATGAGCTTTGATTATTAATCAAAGCTCTAACTAAAGAATTAAACTTTCTTTAAGTGAATTTTGCTAACCATTAAATAAGATCCGACAATCATAAGAATAATAGTTACATAGGTAATAATTTGTGTTAATTCAACATTAAATAATACTAATAATAGTGAGAATAATGCCATGAAGCATCCTACTATTGTTATTGGAATACCTGTAAATACTCCATCAAATTGAGCAGTATTATAACGTGCTAATCTGAATGCACCACAGATTGGGAATGCTAATAATATTATAAATCCAATAATACCTAAAACACCAGGTTCATTAAGCTCAAATAAAGTATAGATCAAGATTGATGGAGCTACTCCAAATGAAACAAGGTCTGCTAAAGAATCAAGTTCTTTTCCAAGTTCGCTTGAGACATTTAAGAAACGTGCTACACGCCCGTCATATCTATCTACAAACCCTGCTAATAAAATAAAAACACTTGCTAAAGTATATTTTTCATTCATAACTGATAATATAGATAAAATTCCACAAGATAAATTAATAAAGGTAAATAAATTAGGAATACAACTTTTCCTCATAAAATCACTCCTAGAATTATATAAAATACTTACAAAAAATTATTATAGCACATTATTGGAAATAATATAAGGTTTAAATTAACCTTTAAGAATTTATTAAGGAATAATTTAGTTATTAGTTTTGTAAATAATTAGTTATATATTTGAAAAAAATATATACAAAGGTTATAATAAACAAAGATTATCTTTAGAGGAGGTACAGTTTTATTTTGAAAAAGGTTAGATTTATATACAATCCATATTCTGGAGAGAATAGTATAATTAGTGAGTTAGATAGTGTTATAAGGATGCATCAAGAGGTAAATTTGACTGTAGTTCCATATAGGATACAAATGGGCAGGCCATTAAGTGAAGCATTGGATATTGTTGATGACACATATGAATATGTCCTTGTAGCTGGTGGTGACGGGACAGTCGATTCTGTTGTTAATGCAATGAAGGAAAGAAATATTGATATTCCAATTGGTATACTTCCTGTAGGAACAGCAAATGACTTTGGCAAATTTATAAATATGCCATCAGATATACAGGAAGCATGTAAACAGATTTTAGATTCCAAACCTGTACCAGTAGATGTAGGTAAGATAAATGATAAATATTTTGTGAATGTTGCAAGTACAGGATTATTTACAGATGTATCTCAAAAGACTGATGTAAATTTAAAAAACACTATAGGCAAACTTGCATACTATTTAAAAGGTCTTGAGGAACTTCCTAATTTCAGAAACTTAAAGATAAAGCTTACTTCTAAAGAACGTTCATATAATGGAGACATGTATCTTATATTGATATTTAACGGAAAGACAGCTGGTAATTTTAATCTTGCAACTCAGGCTGAAGTTGATGATGGGAAGCTTGACGTAATAATTTTTAAGGCAGTTGCAATAATTGAACTTATTCCATTATTTATAAAGATTCTTAAGGGAGAGCATCTTGATTCAGATAAGGTAGTCTACTTTAAAACTGATGATTTATATATTGAATCTGATGAAGATATTGTTACCGACATTGATGGAGAAAAGGGACCGGATTTCCCACTGAGAATTCAATGTATAAAAGGTGGAATAAAACTTTTAGGTATAAAAGAAGATATACAATAATAAATATAAGTAACAGAAATAGTGATTGGAGTGTAATAGGTTGAATTTTGCATACTATATATTTTTGTTACTTATAATTTTTTTATGCTTTTTTACAATTAAGCGTAATTTATCAGTATCGCCAAAAAAAATAAAAATATATTTTACCATAGTTCTAATATTACTTTTATTAAGGCATTTAGGACTTGTATCATTATGTATTCTTGAGAGTAGTAAATATATATACTATTTGAAGTGCTTTATTTATATGGATAATATTGCAGTACCATTGATAGTTGTCGCAGTAACATATGTTTATTCACGTGCAGAGGATATTAGATTTACTGGCAGTTATTTTGTACTTGTAGCAGTTTCAGTAGTATATATACTTATCATGAATGTGTCAAAGGTAATGGTGAACGTAAGCAGTACTTATGGTTTTATTATGTCTTTAGATAATGAAATAATGTTATCAATGTTTTCATTAATATTGATGGGAATAATGCTTGTAATAAATGTTCTACTATTAGATAAAAAGTATATTAATAAAAGTGGAATATGGTTTATTATTATTGCCATAATGGCTGTTATGATAGAAAAGGTAATAATATTAGGTGGGATAAGAATTTTTCCTTATTCGGTTATGGGTGAACTTATATTTCTTATAATAATAAATTTTGTACTTAATGGGTTTAAAAAAATTAAATAGGCTGTTTATTTATAGGAACAGATGCTGAATTATATATGGCGGTAGAAAGTGTATGTATGAAATTCTTCTATTATGAAGGTTTATTATTACAGCATATATGTGAATAATTTTAGAATTTAAAAGATTTAGGGATTAACATGTTTATGAGTAAGTCAATTCCTAAATCTTTTACTATGTATTTATAAGCCATAATCACAAAGCTTCCCTGAATAAATTAGATCAACCCCAGGTATTGATTTGAAATCGTAGGGTCTCATAAGTGTAAAGTGCTTGTCAAATTCCAGAACGTTAGATTTTTGAAGTACATATGCAACAAATTGAGAACATACATAATGCCTTGGTCTATGATATGGAATGTTAAAAAGTATTGCTAATAGCCCAGCAAAATTATATCTGTACTCAGATTCATTTTCCTTGAACTCATTAATTGATTTTTCTAAAGTTTCAAACTGTTCCTCTGTAATCTTTAATCTATATATTTCACATACTGTATTACCGTGTATTTTGTAAATTCCGCTGTTTATATCTTCCTTAACAAAGCCGGCAATCATGGGGATGTATAAATTTTGTCTTGCAAAACTATAAAGAGAATTTAAGTTTTCATCAAGTGCTATTGATGCATGATTATAAGGAGCACGTGTAAAAAACTTAAGTATTCTTGAACATCCTGTATTAGTCTGGCTTATCATAATATAAATATTTTTCTTCATAACTAGTCAGTTCCTCATTTCAAATATATACAATTAAAATTTATCTTAAGGTTTATATAAAGATATTATAAGGCATATTAATGAAAAAACATAATTTTTTTCATAAAATAAGTTAAGCAGATGGATTTTTTTTCTATCTGCTTAACTTTTATATATTCTAGTGGATTCTTCTTTTACTGCCTGATGATTTTCTGGCTCTGTTTTTAGTATTTCTGCTACCAGATCTTTCGGATTTATTATTAGAGTTAAACTGTTTAGTTTTCTTAGAATTTTTTCTATTTTCCTTAGAATCTGAACTATTGGAACTATTCTTATTATTTTTACCTTGGTAACCAGGCTTCTTAGGAGCAAATCCTATCAAGCAGTCCTTTCCATTACCAATTAAATCTTCTCTATGTGCTTTAATTAGTGCTTTTTTAACTTTCTGATAGTTTTTAGGCACAGCAAATTGTATTAAAGCTCTCTGCATATCTTTTTCTTCCTGGGTTTTAGGTGTATACACTTCTTCACCAGTCAATGGATTAAAACCTGTATAATAAATAGTTGTAGATAAACTTCCGGGCGTAGGGTAGAAATCCTGAACCTGTTCTGGAGTATATCCCATCTTTTTAACATATTGTGCAAGTTCTATTGCAGCATTTAAGTCTGAACCAGGATGTGAAGACATTAAATATGGCACAAGAAACTGTTTCTTTCCAAGTTTATGATTAATTTTGAAGTATTTATCAACAAATCTATCATAAACTTCTCTTGTAGGTTTACCCATTTGATTTAATACTCTAGGAACAACATGTTCAGGAGCAACTTTAAGCTGTCCGCTTATATGATGTTCACATAATTCTTTGAAGAATGATTCATTTGGATCGTGAATTAAGTAATCATATCTGATTCCTGAACGTATAAATACCTTTTTAATTCCTGGAAGGCTTCTTACTTTCTTTAATAGTGAAAGATATTCTGTATGGTCAATAATTAAGTTGTTGCAAGGTTTAGGGAACATACACTGTTTTGTCTTACATGTTCCATGGACTTCCTGTTTCTTACATGCTTTATGTCTGAAGTCAGCAGTAGGTCCCCCTATGTCATGAATGTATCCCTTAAAGTCAGGGAATGTAGTAAGCAATTTTGCTTCGTCAATAATTGAATCCTGACTTCTATTTTGAATTACCCTTCCCTGATGGAATGTTAATGCACAGAATGAACATGAACCAAAGCATCCTCTGTGACTTGTAATTGAAAATCTCACTTCCTTTATAGCAGGAATACCACCTTTTTCTTCATATATAGGATGATACGTTCTTGTATAAGGAAGATTATATGTAATATCCATTTCTTCCTGAGTCATGTTATCCTGTGGTGAATTTTGAACAAGGTATCTATCTCCGTGTTTCTGGATTATAGTTTTTCCTAAAATTGAGTCCTGCTCATAATATTCAAGTTTGTATGCTTCACCATAAGCTTTTTTATCTGTAGATACTTCTTCAAATGATGGAACGTGAACAGCATTTTTTATGTGTGATATATCGTTAGTTAGATAGCATGTTCCGCGTACATTTGTTATGTTTCTTATGTTAGCTCCGTATCTTAATAAGTCAGCAATTTGAATAACAGTTTTTTCTCCCATACCGTACATTAATAAATCTGCTTTTGAGTCTACTAAAATGCTTCGTCTTACTTTATTATCCCAGTAATCGTAGTGGGCAAATCTTCTAAGACTAGCTTCAATACCTCCAATTGCAATTGCTATATCTTTGTATGCTTCCCTTATTCTATTACAATAAACAATTACGGCTCTGTCAGGTCTGTGTCCTGCTTCACCACCAGGAGAATATAAGTCTTCGTGTCTTATTCTCTTAGCGGCAGTGTAGTGATTAACCATTGAATCTATGTTGCCTGAGTTAACAAGAAATCCATATTTAGGTCTTCCAAGTCTTTTAAAGTCTTCACAGTTATGCCAATCAGGCTGTGCAATTACACCGACAGAAAATCCTTGAGCTTCTAATGTTCTACCGATAATAGCAGTACCGAAAGATGGATGATCAACGTATGCATCACCAGAAACGATAATAAAGTCTAATTGTTCAATGCCCTTGCGGCGCATATCTTCTTTGCTTATAGGTAAAAATTCTTTATTAAGCTTCATATATTTATTAACTCCAATTCTTAAAAAAATTTATTCACAAATTAATTGCTCTAATAGCAATATTATCCACAAATGTAAAAATAAAATGTGGATAATCGAAAAAATTATATACTAGTCATAATAATAAATTTTCAATATAATATTAAAACTTTCAGAGGAAGTTCAGATTTAAATTGATAATTATTAAAACTTGATGTTAATTGGTACATATTTATTCTTAATGTATATTAACATAAGCAGTGAGAGTTTACAAACCAAATTCATTGGAATGAGTTCCATTATATTAATAAAAGTTTAGGTAAATATTAAGAATTTTATTGCCTTTTAATCTGTATGTAATATAATAAGTATGAACCTAAGTGATGTCAATTGGCAGTTGACAATTGGTAAATGACACTAATGTTGAAATTTCCTGAATTATTGCAAGGGTTTATCATTATAATAATATATATTTATAATAAGTAATAGTTATATAACTATTACTTAATTAAATACAAAACATAATTATTAAACTGAGAAGAATACTATGAAAAACCGTTAATAGTTAACAGTAAATTGTTAACTGCTAATTTTTAACTAAATAAAATGGGTGGTGTAAAAATAATGGAGGAAGGACCTCAGAATACTAAGTATCATACGAGAAAATTAAATATTTATGGAGAGAATTCTTTCAAATTTTTATGCTGTTTATCCTATTTTAGTTTAGATAGTACTTATTAATTATGCAAAAATGATAATTGATGATTAAAGAATTCTCTCCCAATAGAAGTAGGAGGAATCTTTAAGATGGAATTATCAATGTTTCTATATACCAATATATTAAATCGCAAGGTTTATGATGAGTTTGGTGACGTACTTGGATTATTAAAGGATGTTTATGTAACTACAGAAGAAGGGTATCCACGTATAATTGGATATAAGCTTAAAAAAGATGGAGTTACATTTCATTATGAATTCAGATATATACAGTTTATAGATAATGACGGGAAAATTAAGATAAAGACAAGAGGAAGCAAAGAGATACTTCCAATGAGATATAGTTATTTATTATCTGAAAATCTTCTTGATAAAAAGATTGTTGATATTAATGGTAAGCAGGTTGTACGTGTTAATGATCTTAGAATTGCAAAGCTTGCAGGTGAGTTTAGAGTTATAGCAGTTGAAGTTGGGCCTTTTGCAAGATATAGAAGATTAAGAATAGCAGGTTTAATGAAGATTATATATAAAGTTATGGGTAAGAGTATAGAAGAAACAGTGTTAAGATGGGATGATGTAGAGTCATTAGAAATGGTTAATAACAATCTTCAGATATCAGTACCATATAAGAAGCTTTCAAAACTGCATCCTGCAGATTTAGCAGATATCCTTGAAAATCTTGATACTAATTCGAGAAAGCAGGTATTAGAGTCTCTTGATGAAGACTTAGCAGCAGATACTCTCGAAGAAATTGATTCAGAGTACAAAGGTGCTATTATTAAGGAGTTATCTGACAGCAAGGCTGTAGAAGTTCTTGAAAATATGCCAAGTGATGAAATTGCAGACCTTCTTGATGATCTTGATGAAGAAGAAAGAGAAAAGATATTAGTAAATCTTGAAAGGGAAGATGCAGAGGAAGTAAAGGAACTTTTAAAATACGAAGACGAAACAGTTGGAAGTATAATGAGTAAGGAATTTATTTCGGTAAATCTTAATATAACAATAGGTGATACAATAGATATTTTAAGAGAAATGATGCCTGATGAAGAAGTGATGTATTATATATATATTACTGATGAAGAGGATAATATAGAAGGAGTTGTACCATTAAAGGATTTAATTTTATATCCGCCGGAAACAAAAATTAAAGAAATAATGGATACTACGGTATCGCGCGTAAAACATGATGATGAAATAAATAAAGTAATAGAAAAAGCAGCAAAATATGATTTACTTTCTGTACCTGTAATAGATGAAAATGAAAAGCTTGTAGGTATAGTAATAATACATGATTTAGTAGATGAATTTTTATATCCATTATGGAAGAAGAAAAACTAACAATAGTAAAGAGTCGACACTTTTGGGAAAATTTAAAAAAGGTGTTGACTTTTTTAGTTTTTATCATATAATAAAAATATAAAGTATATCAAAACACTCAGAATTAAAAGCTATGAAAAAGGAAAGTAGCATATTGGAATGTTAACAGAGAGAAAAGGAAGCTGGGAACTTTTCAACAGGAATTTATGTGAAGTGCCCTTTGGAGTTGAAATCTGAATGACAGTAAGATTCTCCGGATTCACCCGTTATAGTGATAGGCATGTTTAGTGCTCAATTTGAGGTGGGATTTTTAATCCAATTAGAGTGGAACCGCGAAGTAACTTCGTCTCTATAGTTGTATAGAAGATGAGGTTTTTTTTGTTGTATAAATTAAAATTATTAGTGCACGAATAATCTATGGACTAATTAAAAACATATGGTTTTATTATCTCCATTTATATAATAAAAGAAATCGCCCACATAGCTTAATATGAGTAATTTAAATTAATTTATATTTAAAAATATTGATGTGATAAATTAAATTTATTAAAGGTATATAAAATAAATATTTTTGGGAGGATGAATATCATGATTTATAACGGAGTTTTAGAATTAGTAGGAAATACACCAATATTAAAGGTGAATAATTTAATTAAGGAAGAAAATATTGCTGATATTTACGTAAAACTTGAAAAATTTAATCCAGGCGGAAGCGTTAAAGACAGAGCAGCATTAGGGATGATAGAAAAAGCTGAAAAAGAAGGATTATTGAAAGAAGGATCTGTGATAGTTGAGCCAACAAGTGGTAATACAGGTATAGCATTAGCACTTATTGGAGGATTAAAAGGATACAAAGTTATAATAGTAATGCCTGAAACAATGAGTAAGGAAAGAAGAGATTTAATTAAGGCTTATGGTGCTGAATTAGTTTTAACTGAAGGAGCAAAGGGGATGAAAGGAGCAATAGAAAAGGCTCTAGAAATAGGCAGCGGGGATGGCTACTTTATTCCACAGCAATTTGAAAATTTGGCCAACCCTGAAAAACACTATGAAACTACTGCGGAAGAAATATTTAATGATATTCCAGATTTAGATGCATTTGTAGCTGGAGTTGGAACAGGAGGAACAATAGTAGGTATTTCAAAGAACTTAAAAAAGAAAAATCCCGAAATAAAAGCAGTTGCTGTTGAACCAGCAAGTTCTCCAGTATTAAGCGGTGGAAATCCAGGAGGACATAAAATTCAGGGAATAGGAGCTGGATTTGTACCGAGTATATATGATAAAGATTTTGTTGATGAAATACTTCCAATTAAAGATGAAGATGCATTTGAAACTGCAAAAGCATTTGTAAATGCTGAAGGCGTACTTGTTGGAATATCAGCAGGAGCGGCAATTTATGGAGCAATACAAGTTGCAAGAAAACTTGGCAAGGGCAAAAAAGTATTAGCAATAGCTCCAGATGGGGGAGAAAAGTATATATCAATGGGACTTTTTGATTAGTTAAGAGTTAATAAGTAAGAGTTAAGAGTTGAGGAAAAATACAAGCCTAAAACTTTTACCCCTTACTTCTTAGTTATAAATATTAACTGAATTAGTACTATAAGAAAAGGAGATAAAAGCTGTGTTTAAATTACTAAATTATGATTTGGAAAGAGTTTTAAAGGAAGATCCAGCAGCAAAAAGTAAAATAGAAGTATTATTACTATATCCATGTATTCATGCTCTAATAGCATATAGAGCTTCACATTTCTTTTATAAGCATAAGAGATTTTTTATCGCACGTTTGATTTCACAGTTAGCAAGGTTTTTTACAGGTATAGAAATTCATCCAGGGGCAATAATAGGAAAAGGATTGTTTATTGACCATGGAATGGGTGTTGTAATAGGAGAGACAGCTGAAATAGGAGATAATGTAACTATTTATCATGGTGTTACACTTGGAGGGACAGGAAAACACAAAGGCAAGAGACATCCTACTATTGGCAATAATGTATTAATTGGAACTGGGGCAAAAGTTTTAGGTCCTATTACAGTTGGAGATAATGCAAAGATAGGAGCAAACTCAGTTGTACTTCATAATGTTCCTGAAGGGGCAACGGCTGTAGGTATAAGGGCTAAAAATATTCTAAAAAATAAAGCAAAATCATGTATAATAGAAATAAGGGATTTACAGGGGCGTAAAAAGAAAATTTATAACGATATGATAATATAGAGGATGTAGCATGGGAGTAAAAGAAGAAATAATAAACTATTGTTTTTCTTTAGGTATAGATTCAGTAGGTTTTATAAAATGCAGAAGGTTTGATGAGATAAAGGCATTTCTAGAAGAAAGAAAGTCTTCAAATTTAGAAAATGAATTTGAAGAAAGCAATATAGAATTAAGAATAAATTCAAAAGAATGGTTTGAAGAGGGGAAAACTATAATTTCTATAGCTTTCCCTTATGTTTTTTTAGATGAAAACATGAAAGTAAAATCACAGGATGAAAGTGGATTTTCAATTTATACACATGGTCTTGATTATCACTATGTGGTTAATAAGTATTTAAATAAAATATGTGAAATAATCGAAGAGCATGGAGGAAAGTGTAAAACTTTTGTTGACAGCAACACACTTCCTGAAAGATATCTGGCATATATATCAGGAGTTGGATTTATAGGTAAAAACAATCTTATAATTACTAAAAAGCATGGTTCATATGTTTTTCTAGGTGAAATAATAACTGATCTAGAAATTTATGATGAAGACAAAAGAACTTTTGATGAGATTGATTTATTTAAGGAGTGTGGCAGCTGTACTGTATGTTATGATAAATGTCCTACAAAATCAATAAATAGTGCAAAGAAAAACTGTAATATATGTCTTTCATATATTACGCAGAAAAAGGATTTAAATGAATGGGAAATAGAAAAGCTTGGGGGAAGGATATTTGGATGTGATACATGTCAGTTCAGCTGTCCTTATAATATGAAAATAGAAAACTCAAAACTTGAAGATTTTAAGCCTCAAGACTTTTTAAACTATCCTGATGAAGATTATATTATTAATATGAATAATGGACAGTTTAAAGAAAGCTTTAAAAGGACATCATGCGGGTGGAGAGGTAAAAATGTATTAAAGAGAAATGCTTTGATAAGAAAGTATATTTATAAAGATGAGCTGCAGGATTCATTAAAATCTATAAAATTTGATTCGCCATATTTAAAGGAATATTCTGAAACAATTAGTAAGATTAAATGCAATGAGGTATTGAAAAAATAAAGTAAATATTTTACAATTAATTTATGGTTTTATTAAACTATATTATATTGATTCTAAGTGTAAAAATTTGGATCACATAAACTATATAATGTAGTTTTGCATGATAATTGCAAGGCTATTGAAAAAACTATATAATATATTTGTTTAAATTTATATGTGACAATGAAATATTAATGTTGAGTTGCATAAGAAAGTTCTTATGATATGTTGAAGATTTATTATTAATATTTATATATAATAAAGTTACTATTTAGAAAGGGTGAAGGGGAATGTTATCACCAACAGCAGTTAAAATAATAAATTTGTTACCAGAGAGTGTTTTTATAAGCTTAGCAAAGAAGCTGGCTGACAGATATATTAAAAAATATGCCAATTTAAGTGTAAAGGGACTTGAAAAAATTGACGGTGTTAAGAAGCCAAGAATATTTGTATGCAATCACTTGAGTAATTCTGATGGATTGATCTTAAATAAGGTACTTAAGGAGAAAAGTGATCCTTACTTCATTGCAGGAGTTAAATTATCAAATGATCCTATAACAAATATAGGAACAAAAATAGTAAAGAACATTGCAATAAAACCAAATTCTGCTGATAAGGATGCAATAACTAAGGTTGTGAAGACTTTAAAAGCGGGAAATGATATTGTTATTTTTCCTGAAGGAACAAGAAGCAGGACTGGAGCAATGATTGAAGGGAAAAAAGGTATTTTACTATTTGCGAGAATGTCAAAGGCAGAAATAATACCTATAGGAATGTCAGGCACAGAGAAGCTTCTACCTATAAGCAAAGATGGAAACATGGGAGGAGAAAAGTGGCACCAATCTGATGTTACTGTTAATATAGGAGATAAAATTGAATTTCCTCCAAAAGAAAAAGATGAAGATAAACATGAATATGAGGATAGATGTATGGACATACTAATGAGAAGTATAGCCGCACTTTTACCTGCGGATTACAGAGGCGTTTATAAATAAGGAGCAGATTTAATGAAAGCAAGGACAAAGAAAATTGTAGAGATTTTAAAAGAAACTTATCCAGATGCAAAATGCGAATTAAATTATGACACACCACTTCAGCTTCTCGTTGCAACTGTTTTATCTGCACAGACTACAGATAAAAAGGTTAATGAAGTAACTGAAGGTTTATTTAGGGATTATCCTGATTTAGATGCATTTCTTACAATTACAAATGATGAGCTTGAAGAAAGAATAAAGCAGATTGGACTGTATAGAAATAAGTCAAAAAATCTGGTTTTAATGTTTAGACAGATAAAAGAAAACTTTAATGGAGAAGTTCCTAAGACTATGGAGGGGATAACATCTCTTGCAGGAGCAGGCAGAAAAACAGCTAATGTGGTCTTATCAAATGCATTTGGTGTGCCATCAATAGCAGTTGATACTCATGTATTCAGAGTTGCAAATCGTCTTGGTCTTGCAGATAGCGATAATGTTCTTGAAGTTGAAAAGCAGCTTCAAAAAGAGCTTCCTAAAGAGGAATGGACATTAATGCATCATTTGCTGATTTTCCATGGAAGAAGATGCTGTATTGCAAGGAAACCCAAGTGTGAGGAATGTCCATTAAATCATATATGTAAATATGAAAGATAAGATCCAATGAACCACTTTTAGAAAAAACTAATTATATGGTGGTTCTTTTATTTGTTTCAAATTTTTATTACAATAAGCTTATGAAGAAAATACTGGAGGGAAATAAATGAAAATCGGAGTTATAATGGGTGGTATTTCATCAGAAAGAGAAATATCGTTAAATAGTGGAAGATCAATCGTTGAAAACATTAACAAAGATAAATATGAAGTTGAAGCAATTGTTATAGATAAAAAAGAAGACATAATAACAAAAGTTAAAGGAATAGATTTTGCACTTTTAGCATTACATGGGCAGTTTGGTGAAGATGGAACTGTTCAGGCAGTTCTTCAGACTTTAGGAATTCCATACTCAGGATGTGGACCTTTAAGCAGTGCTATGTGTATGGATAAGGATGTTACAAAGTCTGTACTTCAAGCAGCTAAAATAAGAACAGCACCTTGGATTAATTTATCTAAAAATGACAAAATAGATTATGATGCTATTAAGGCTATGGAATATCCTGTAGTAGTTAAACCTACTCATGGAGGTTCGAGTGTTGCTACATTTGTAGTAAAGGAAGAAAAAGAAATTGAAAAATGCGTAGAAGAAGCATTTAAATGGGACAGTGAAGTTATGATTGAAAAATTTATTAAAGGTGATGAAATAACATGTCCTGTATATGGAGATAAAATGCTTCCTGTAATTGCAATAAAGCCAAAAGCTGAGTTCTTTGATTTTGCATCAAAATATAATGATGGAGGTGCAGAAGAAATAGTTGTAGAACTGGAAAAGAGCTTACATGAAGAAGTAGAAAAAATGGCATTAGCTACTTATAAGGCTTTAAAATGTGAAGTTTATGCTAGAGTTGATATGATAGTTACATCTGATGGAACTCCATATATATTAGAAGTAAATACACTTCCAGGTATGACAAAGAATAGCTTGATTCCAAAGAGTGCAGCAGCAGTAAATATTGATTTTGCACAGCTTGTAGATATGATAATAGAAGATTCAATGAAGATTTCAAGATAATATTAATATAGTTAGCAGTTAACACTTAACAGTTAACAGTTGATGATTAAAATTTTTTAGAATTAAGGATATATGGATTTTTAATTACAATAAATAAGAGAAAATGAACTGTAGTTTAAATATTAAGACTGCAGTTCATTTTTGCTGTATTAGCAAAGTATAACATTTTGTCTTTTTGAAGCTTAGTGCTGCCAACTAAATTAAAATTACTATTTCAGAAAAATTTAAGAAGTTATGGTACTTTTATTAAGGAGTTTAGGCTAAAATTAAAATATACAGTAGATTTAATTCATATAAAATTAGATAACTTGGAGGAAGAAACATATATGGAAAATGGTAATATTTTAATTGTTGATGACGAAAAAGAAATAAGGGATTTAGTTGAAATATATTTAAAAAGTGAAGGGTACAATACACTACAGGCATGTGATGGTCTTGAAGCTATTAATATAGTTGAAAATAACGAAGTGGATCTTGTTATACTTGATGTCATGATGCCAAATTTGAATGGAATAGAAACATGCTTAAAAATAAGAGAAATGAAGGAAATGCCAATAATAATGCTCTCTGCTAAAAGTGAGGATATTGATAAAATATTAGGACTTAATATGGGAGCAGATGACTACCTAACAAAGCCTTTTAATCCGTTGGAACTTGTTGCAAGAGTAAAATCCCAGCTTAGGAGATTTTATAAATTTGGAAGCAAGCAGGATAGCGGAGCAAAAGAAGATGAAAATGTAATAAGAATTGAAGATTTGACAATAAATCTTGAAACACATGAAGTTAAGCTTGGAGATAAATTATTGAAGCTTACTCCAACAGAATTTGATATATTATCATTACTTGCAAAGAGTCGTGGAAAGGTATTTTCAATAGAAAATATTTATGAAAGTGTATGGAATCAGGAATTTATGACTTCAGATAATACTGTTATGGTTCATATAAGAAAAATAAGAGAAAAAATTGAAAGCGATCCTAGAAATCCTAGGTTTATAAAAACTGTATGGGGGGTAGGATATAAGATTGAAAAATAATAGTAAGTTTAAAAATAAGATGAAAACTAACATTAATAAATCGTATACGAAAGTTATAGATTATATAGAATACATCATATCTGCTATAAAAAAGAAAATAGAAAAAAGTATACGATTTGAACTTATGATTGTAATAGGAATATGTTTTCTTATATCTTTCTTTTTTTATAGCTTCACGAATAATTTTCTTAAGAGGGAATATACAGAACCTCAGATATCTTATGATTACGATTCTGTTGAGAGACTAGCAAGTGATCTTGCAAGTGATATAGAAAGTCAGGACTTATTATTAGATGATAAGGATGCACTTAATGAAACTTTAAGTACAGTTCCTCATACTGACAAATGCTATATTACAGATCTTGATGGAAACGTACTTTTTAAAACAGATGGAGTATCAGAAGAAACTATTGATATATATAGTGCGTTAAAAGATGCTATGACAAGTTCGAGTTATGAAAAAATTGGTGTGGTAAAAGAAAAGAAATATATAATGCCGCTAAAGATTGGCAGTGATCGTGTTTACTTAATATACAGCAAAGTTCCAGAAGCAACTATAACTTATACTACAATAAGTAAATCAAATTCATCGTTAGCAGTATTCCTAACATGTATTGTATTTATTATTTCATTTGTAATAATAACTAATAATAAAATGAAATATTTAGATGAAATTGCTATAGGATTAAAAATAATAGCAAGCGGAAACCTTAATTACAGGATTGAAGAAAGAGGAACAGATGAAATAAAGAATATAGCCTATAACATAAATTATATGGCAAAGGAAATAGGTGAAAAAATAAATGCAGAAAGAGATGCAGAAAAAACAAAGACTGATCTTATAACAAATGTTTCACATGATTTAAGAACCCCATTAACATCAGTAATGGGCTATATAGGTCTTGTAATTCAAAGGAGATATAAAGATGAAAACGAAATGGATGAATATTTAAATGTAGCATTTAATAAGGCTAAAAGACTAAAGGTGCTTATTGATGATTTATTTGAATATACAAAATACAATAACAATGGAATAACACTGAATAAGAGTCAGGTTAATTTATCAGAATTTTTATCTCAGCTTATTGAAGAACTGATGCCTATGCTCGATGAAAATAATCTTACAGTATTTAAAAAATTTGAGTGTGAAAAAGCTCTTGTTTTAATCGATCCTATTAAAATGCTAAGAGTATTTGAAAACTTATTAACCAATGCTATCAAATATTCATATAAGCCAGGTGAAATAATTATAGGATTATACAAGAACGATAATAAAGCTGTAGTTGTATTTAGAAATAAGGGTGAGCATCTTCCAAAAGAAAAGACTGATAAGCTGTTTGACAGATTTTACAGAGTTGATGAATCAAGAAATACAAGCACTGGAGGCTCTGGACTTGGTCTTGCAATATCAAAGAACATTGTTGAACTTCACGGTGGAAAGATATGGGCTGATTCAATAGGAAATAATATAAGTTTTTACGTTGAATTAGATATAGTATAAATAAAAACCTCATATTTCTTAAATAATAGGTACTTTTTTCTGTGAATATTAATATTTATATTAGAGAAGTATTTTTATTTGGAGGAAATATGCAAGATAAAAACCCTAGAAGTCTATTTGGTATTGATATAAATGAATATACTCAAAATGTACAGTTCAATATATTGGCTACTAGAATAGATTTTTTATACTTAAGGTCATCTGGGTCTGGCTCAGGCAGATTCAGGGTAGATAAAAAATTTTTCGACTTTGTAAGATCAAGTCGAGAATACGGGATACCGGTAGGAGCATATCATTTTGGCGTTCCATCGTATGATCTTACTGATGCTGACAGACAGTGTGATGATTTTATTCAGGTTCTTCAGCAGGGATTTGGAAATAAGAATTATGGAGATTTATTCCCAGTACTTGATGTAGAAACACCTGTAGATAAATCTATATCAACTAAAACATTAATTGATTGGATTGACCGTTTTAGGAAGAGATTTGAAAAGAAAACAAGAAGAAGGCTTATGCTTTATACTGGTTTATTTTTTATTGAGTTATATGATAACTTTTATGTACCTGGAAGAGGCTATCCATTAAAGAATATGCTTCTTTGGATTGCAATGTATACTGATGTTCCAATCAACCCAAGCATTCCACCTGATATTGGGGGATGGACACGATGGAGAATATGGCAGTATAGTGAAAATCAGATTGTCCGAGGTGTAGGAAATCCAGTTGATGCAAACTGGGGACCTAACAATATTTCACTTTTGATGCAGCCAGGTGATATTACAGGGCTTACTGCAGCATTAAGAAATGGAAGTATATATGTCTCTTGGAATAAGAATAGTGATGCAGACTTATTAGGATACAATATATTTTTGAATAAAGAATGGGTTGGAACAGTAGATGCAAACGATACAAATTATGTCATTAGTGCAGATAAAGTTAAAAGAATAACAACAAGGCCGTTGGAAGTGTCTATAGAAGCTTTTGATTATGATGGAGAAACTTCTAAAAATAGAACGAAAGTAAGAGTATGATATGGGAGTATTATGATATATATTCCAGTGATAAGTGCTTTAATTTCACTATCATAACTACAACAAAATGTGATATAATAATAATATTGATGACAATTTATATTGATATAAATTGTCATCAATTATGTATTTTTACGAATTAATATATTTTTTTACAACAATGTATAGTTTTCTGTATTTTATATATTAAACAATCTATAAATTTTATATTGGAATTATTATTTTATATAACTCAGGAAACATATATTTATATTTCTTGAAAGGGGATTAACAAGTGGAAAACGGTAGTGGGAGAAGAAAATCCTCAAGAAAAAGTGCTTTTGAAAGGAAGAAGACTGCACTTTTAATTGCAGGTACAACAGCAATAATACTTTGTGGATTGGCAGCATATTTTATGGCAGTAAGCAGCTCGGTTAAGAAATGGGATGAAAAAATATATCCAGGTGTAACTGTTCAAAACGTAAGTCTTGGGGGAATGACCAAAGATGAAGCTAAGATGAAGCTAAAACAGTCATTTGAAGGTGAAATAGACAATAAAGTTCTTCCAATAAATATAGAAGGAGAGACTTTTAACCTGAATTACTACGAAATATCTCCAACATATGATATTGATGGAACGGTTGAAGAAGCCGTCAACGTAGGAAAAGAACGTGGATTATTAGGAAAATACTTATGTATAAAGGGTAAAAAGGAAAATGAAATAGGACTTGCTTTCTCTTATGATGAAGAAAAATTGAAAGATTTTGAGAAAAAGGTTGTTGAAGAAGTTAATCAAGATCCAGTAGATGCTTCAATTAAGATTGTGGGAGATAAGATTGAAGTTAAACCAGAAGAAGATGGAATTTGTGTAGATATCGATACTCTTGATTCAAAGATAAAAGAAAGATTAAATGGAAATTTAGATTCAGAAGATGCGTTGGATGTTGAAGCTGAAGTAACTAAGGCCAAGATAACATCTGAAGATTTATCAAAAATTAAAGATGTTATGGGATCATTTTCAACAAGCTACGGAACTTCTGCTGCAGGAAGAAGTCATAATATAGAACTTGCAACTAAGAATATTAATGGAACTATAGTTATGCCGGGAGATACTTTCAGTTTTAATGATGTCGTAGGTCCTAGAACTGAAGAAACAGGATTTCAGGAAGCAGGAACTTATGTGGGAAATAAAGTTGAACCGGGTATAGGCGGAGGCATATGTCAAGTATCAACTACTCTTTACAGAGCTGTTATGAGAGCAAACATAAGGTCTACTGAAAGAACAAATCATTCAATGGCAGTAGGATATGCACTTCCAGGATTAGATGCAACAGTTGCTTATGGATATTTGGATTATAAATTTAAAAATCCATACGATTTTCCTATATATATTCAAGGATATACATCAGGGAAGGTAGTTACATATAATATATACGGTGATAAGAGCGCATTAAATGGGAAGACATATGATATGGTGAATGAAATACTTGAAACACTTCCTCCTGAAACTAAAATAGTCGATGATCCTACTTTAAATGTAGGAACTGAAGTTAATGAAGGTGGAGGCATGACAGGATATAGAGCATCTGCATATCAGGTTACATATGAAAATGGTGTAGAAGTAAATAGAGAAAAGGTATCAACAGATACATACACTAAAGTTGATGTAATAATTAAAAAAGGTACTAAACCAGTTACTCCACCTGAACCTGAAGTAAAACCAGAAGATGAAGCTGGTGAGACAGCGCCTGAAGATCAGCTTCCAGAAGTTACACCATCAACACCAGAACAGACAGTTCCACAGCAGTAACTTCATAGTAGGTTTTAATAACTGTATTGATAAAGATGTGTCAGATAGATAGAAAATAATATTATAAAAAAGTCCGAAAAATTAATGTTGCAGTTAATTTTTCGGACTTTTAAAATTCTTATGGATTAAATAAATATTGTGTTTTTGACTTGTAATAAACCATATAGTATAATTTTAAAATAACTAATGTAATTTTTTATAATATAAAAGAGGGTGAAGTTTTGAATTTTAATATAGTATTATATCAACCTGAGATTCCACAAAATACAGGTAATATAGCTAGAACATGTGTACTTACAGACTGTAAACTGCATTTAATAAAACCATTAGGATTTGATATAAATGAAAAACAAGTAAAAAGAGCTGGATTAGATTACTGGAGCGAATTAAATCTAGAAATTCATGAGAGCTATGAAGATTTCTTAGAGAAGTATGGTAATGAAAGAATATTCTTATCAACTACTCATGAAACAGGAACTCATTACGATGAAATAGAATTCAAGTCGGGAGATTTTATTATGTTTGGAAGGGAAACTTGTGGTGTTCCACAAGATGTTCATGAAAGACATAAAGGTTTAAGAGTACCTATGATAAAATCAAGTACTAGAAGTTTAAATTTATCAAATACTGTTGCAATAGTAGCTTATGAAGCTTTAAGACAAATAGGATTTCCGAATATGAAATAGATGAAGAGGAATGAAGAGGATGGAAAAGATAAAAATCATAACAGACAGCACTGCTGATTTATCACAAGAATTATATGATAAATATGATGTAGAAGTTCTTCCTGTAGTAATCAACTTTGGAGAAGAAAGTTATCTAGACAGAGTTGATATTAATGCAGAAATGTTGCTTAAAAGAATGGAACAAGAAAAAGAATTACCTACTACAGGACAGATAATTCCAAATAGATTTATTGATTGTTATAACAAATATTTAGAACAAGGATATAAGATTATTACAATCCTTATGTCATCAGCTATGAGTGGAACATATCAATCTGCATGCATTGCAAAAAATGCCATTGAAAGTGATGATATATTCATAGTTGATTCTCAAAATATAGCTCCAGCATTAGGTATACTAGTCTTAAAAGCATGTTCATTATTAGAAAAAAATTATACTGCAGAAGAGATAGTAAAAGAGCTTGAAGAAGATAAGAATAAAGTAGAAACAAGAATGTGTTTTGAATCTTTAGATAATCTTATTAAGGGTGGAAGAATATCTAAAACAGCAGGAGTTGTAGGAACCGTTTTAGGTGTTAAGCTTGTTTTAAACATAAAAGATGGTTTGATGTCAGTAAAAGATAAGGTAAGAGGAAGTAAAAAAGCATTTAAGAAAATAATTGCTGATTTTGAAGAAGCCGAATTAGATTCTGATGTACCAGTTTTATTAGTATATGCAAGTGATATAGAAATTAAAAAAGAGTTTGTTGAATATCTTGAAAGCAATAATATCAAGTATATAGAATGTCCACTTGGATCAACTGTATGTGTTCATTCAGGTCCATATTGCTGCGGTCTTGTATTTATGACAAAATAATCAAAACCACTATAAGCTGAAAATATGACAGCTATAGTGGTTTTTTTGTCACTAAGAAATATGCTGATTGAGTAAATTAAAGCGAATAATAAGGATAGTGAGATAGTAAATATAAACTAAGTAAAGTATTAACAATGACTTCTTGCTATAATATAGATAAAAAGGTTATACTTTATTTATTAGGATAATATTTTCATGAATACGTTTAACTTATGATAAAGGAGTTATTTTAAGATCAAAATTATAACAATTATATTAAATATCTAAATTAGTGTGTAAATTTATGTGTGCAGGAGGTAGTTATGAATCTTGATTATAGTATGAAAATGACGCAACAGCAAAAGATGATTATGACTCAAAATATGCAGCAGTCAATTAAGCTTTTACAGATGTCCCTTCATGACTTAAGGGAGTATATAGATAATGAGTACTCAGAAAATCCGATTCTGGAAATAAGCGATCATAGCAGCTTGAATAATGATGTTCAGATTAGTGATTTAGAAAAATATAATGCAGAAAAAATAGCTGAAGAAATGGATTATGACAGTTATAAAGACAAGCCTGAAAGATCATATTCTAATGAGGATGTTTCACCATTAAATTTTATTGAAGAAAAAAAATCATTAAAAGAATATCTCCATGAACAACTATTAGAGGTTAATGAAGATGCGTATACAATAATGATTGCTAAGTATATTGTAGAATCCTTAGATGGAAGAGGCTATCTTGAAATACCAATAGAGGAGCTGGCTGCTGAATTAAGAATTTCAAGTGAAGATGTTGCAAAAGGACTAAAACTTGTTCAATCGCTGGAGCCTTATGGGATAGGCGCAAGAAATATAAAAGAATGTCTTATCATACAAAGCATTAATTTAAATATTCTTGATGATAATATAGAAAAGATAATACAGGATCATCTTGAGGACGTCGCTGTTAATAGATATGAAGCTATAGGAAAAGCATTGAAAATTTCGCCTAGAGAAGCTCAGCGATATGGGGATTTAATTAAAAAACTTGAACCAAAACCTTCGAGAGGCTTTTATACAGGAGAAGAAGTAAGCTATATAATTCCAGATGCAGAAATTAAAAATATAGATGGGGAGTTTTATATTATTATGAATGAAGGTGTGTTGCCAAAGCTTATGATAAATAAAACTTACAGGGATGTTCTTAAAAGTGGTAAGGACAATGAAATTAATAGCTATGTTAAAGAAAAAGTGAATAGGGCAATGTTTTTAATAAAAGCAATAGAAGATAGAAAGAATACTTTATACAGAGTATTAGAGTGTTTGATTGACAGGCAGAAGGAGTTTTTTGAAAAGGGATATTCATATATAAAGCCGTTAACATTAAAAGAAGTATCATCTAAACTTCAGATTCATGATTCTACTGTAAGCAGAACGATTAAGGATAAATATATATTAACAAGCTATGGAACTATAAAAATAAAAGATTTATTTGCAAATGGACTTACTAATAATTCTTGTGAAGATTTATCAACAATTAAAATAAAAGACGAAATAAAGAAGATTGTACAGGAAGAAAATAAGGCCAAGCCTTTATCAGATCAGATTATAAGCACTATGCTTGAAGAAAAAAATATGAAAATATCAAGAAGAACAGTGGCTAAATACAGAGAAGAACTAGGAATTAAATCATCGTCAATGAGGAAAAGACTATAAGGATATATGGGCATTCAAAAAGAAATAGAATAAAAAGTAATATTTAAAGTGTATGTATTTTATCTATTTGATGAATACTAAAAAAGGAACAAAGATAGCAGAGTAAGATATAGAAAAAGTATATTAAAAATAAACAAGAACATTATTACAGTATTTATAATTATTAATAATTTGGATGCCTGATTATATTCGATATTAATCATTAATCAAGAAGGTTTATAGTATATAATGTATAGAGTATTATATATTTTTACATATAATAAGGTAAAACTTATTTATAAAAGGTGGAAATTTTTAAATAATTAAAAAAATTTCACATAAGGGGTTTAAAATTTCCTAAAGGTGTTCTATAATAATAGATGTGGGACATAATAAAATAATATGGGACACATAATGACCAAAGGAGTGTTTAAGTTGCAGGAAATATTAGAATTACAGAAGAAGATAGTTCCTGAGCTTGTAAATACTTTGGAAAAAAGGTATAACGTACTCAGAACAATCTATCACAATGAACCTATTGGCAGAAGAAGTCTTGCTGAAAAGTTAAATATTGGTGAGAGAACTGTTAGAACCGAAATAGGCTTTTTAAAGGAACAGGAACTAATAGAAATAAATTCTGCTGGAATGAAGGTTACTGGTGATGGAGAAGAGATTATTAATAAGTTAAAGGATTTTATTCATGAAATAAAAGGTCTTTCAGAAGTGGAAGAACAGATAAGATCTTTACTTAATTTAAAAAAAGTAATCATTGTTCCGGGAGATGTTGAAGAAAATCCTTTAGTCTTGAAGGATTTAGGCAAGGCTTGCGCGAATTATGTAAAGGATGTACTTAAAGATAATTCTATTGTAGCTTTAACAGGCGGAAGTGCATTAAAAGAAGTTGTGGAGGCATTCCCGAGGATAACAAATTTATCAAACATTCAGGTAGTACCTGCAAGAGGCGGCATGGGTAAGAATGTAGAAACACAAGCAAATACCTTAGCAGCATCACTTGCTAAAAAACTTAATGGTACTTACAAGATGCTTCATATATCAGAAAACTTAAGTCTGGATATAATTGATAACCTGCTTAAGGAAGAAGCAGTCAAAGCAGTAATTGATACTATACATAAAGCTGATATATTAATGTATGGTGTAGGTAATGCTGTGCAGATGGCAAGAAAACGTGGCGTTCCAGAGGATGAAATTAAAAATTTAATTGATAATGGAGCTGTTGGAGAAGCATTTGGATGTTATTTTAGCAAAGATTCCAAGATTATTTCAGAAACTACCGCAATTGGCATTAAAATCAATAATGCTAGAAAAATAAAAACGCATATTGCAGTAGCTGGAGGGAATAATAAAGTAGAGTCGATTATAGCAACTGAATATAATGATTGCACTGGTGTCTTAGTTACAGACGAAGCTGCAGCTAAAGGCATATTGGAAAAATTATTATAATTCGGTTAATTAAATTAGTTTGTAAAATTTATTTTTATAAAATTTTAAAATAAATATAATAAAAGCATTATTAGGAGGTAATTGATATGGTAAACGTAGCAATTAATGGTTTTGGAAGAATAGGAAGATTAGCTTTAAGATTAATGATTAACAACCCTGAATTTAACGTGGTTGCAATCAACGACTTAACAGATGCTAAAATGTTAGCACACTTATTTAAATATGACTCAGCTCAAGGTAGATTCGATGGAGAAATCGAAGTTAAAGAAGGAGCTTTCGTAGTAAACGGAAAAGAAATCAAAGTTACTGCAAATGCTAACCCAGCTGAATTACCATGGGGAGAATTAAACGTAGACATCGTATTAGAATGTACTGGATTCTTTGCTTCAAAAGAAAAGGCTTCAGCTCACATCACTGCAGGTGCTAAGAAAGTTGTTATCTCAGCTCCAGCTGGAAACGACCTACCAACAGTAGTTTACAACGTAAACCACGACATATTAAAAGCAGAAGACACAGTAATTTCTGGTGCTTCATGTACAACTAACTGTTTAGCTCCAATGGCTAAAGCATTAAACGATGCATTTGGATTACAAAAAGGATTCATGACTACAATCCACTCATACACTAACGATCAAAATACTTTAGATGCTCCACACAGAAAAGGTGATTTAAGAAGAGCTAGAGCTGCTGCTGCTTCAATCATCCCTAACTCAACTGGTGCTGCTAAAGCAATCGGATTAGTTATCCCAGAATTAGCTGGTAAATTAGATGGAGGAGCTCAAAGAGTTCCATGTATAACTGGTTCATTAACTGAATTAGTATGTACTTTAGACAAGAAAGTAACTGTTGATGAAATCAACGCTGTTATGAAAGATGCTGCAACAGAATCTTACGGATACACTGAAGACGAAATCGTATCTTGCGATATCATCGGAAGCAGCTTCGGATCATTATTCGATGCAACTCAAACAAGAGTTATGGAAGTTAACGGAGAACAATTAGTTAAAGTTGCTTCTTGGTACGACAACGAAATGTCATACACTAACCAATTAATCAGAACTTTAGGATACTTCGCTAACTTAAAGTAATTTGAAACCTAATTAAACATAAACAATGCGCAAATTTATGTTAAAGTAAATAAGTCTGGTTTTGTAGTATAAGGCTATAAAGCCAGACTATTTTAAAATTATCTATAAAAATAATTTTTTGAGGTGAATGTAAATGAATTTCAACAAAAAGACTATCGAAGATATCGATGTAGCAGGAAAAAAAGTTTTAGTAAGATGTGACTTTAACGTACCATTAAAAGATGGCGTTATAACTGACGAAAATAGATTAAATGGAGCTCTTCCAACTATCAAATACTTAGTTGAAAAAGGCGCAAAAGTTATACTTTGCTCTCACTTAGGAAAAGATGCTTCTAAATCATTAGCTCCTGTAGCTGTAAGATTAAGCGAAATGCTTGGAAAAGAAGTTGTTTTTGCTAGAGATGAAGAAGTTGTAGGTGAAAACGCTAAAAAAGCTGTTGCTGATATGAAAGATGGGGACATCGTATTATTAGAAAACACAAGATGCAGAAAAGAAGAAACTAAGAATGTAGCTGAATTCTCTAAAGAATTAGCTTCATTAGCTGACGTATTCGTAAACGATGCATTCGGTACTGCTCATAGAGCTCACTGTTCAACAGTTGGTGTTACTGAATACTTAGATACAGCTGTATGTGGATACTTAATCCAAAAAGAATTAAAATTCTTAGGTGATGCTGTTGAAAATCCAGAAAGACCATTCGTTGCTATCTTAGGTGGAGCTAAGGTTTCTGATAAGATTGCTGTTATCAACAACTTACTAGACAAAGTTAACACTATCATCATCGGTGGTGGAATGGCTTACACATTCTTAAAAGCTCAAGGATATGAAATCGGAACTTCATTAGTTGAAGAAGATAGACTTGACTACGCTAAAGAAATGGTTGCTAAGGCTGAAGAAAAAGGTGTTAAATTCTTATTACCAGTAGATCACAGAGTAGCTACTGAATTCAAGGATGTACCTGCTACAGTAACTGAAGACCAAAACATTCCTGCTGGAAACATGGGATTAGATATCGGACCTAAGACTGAAGCTTTATATGCTGATGCTATTAAGGATGCTAAGACTGTTATCTGGAATGGACCAATGGGAGTATTCGAATTCGAAAACTACAACAAGGGTACAATTGCAGTAGCTAAGGCTATGGCAGATGCAGATGCTACAACTATAATCGGTGGTGGAGATAGTGCTGCTGCTGTTAACATCTTAGGATTCGGAGACAAGATGACTCACATTTCAACAGGTGGTGGAGCATCATTAGAATTCTTAGAAGGTAAAGTATTACCAGGAATAGCTGCATTAAACGACTAATTATAAGTTAGAAATATTAAAATTAAATTATCATAATTAAATAGTATAGAGCTATTATTGAATTTTACAGCTAAATAATAGAAAGTAATTACAAATATATTTTAAGATTGAATATTGCTACAGCTTTAAGAATGTTCGACGGGACTTTGTAAAGCTTTCGGCCAAAAGCTTTACCTTGAAGTGTATAAGTACTTAATTAATAAATATAACTTAATACCATGGTCTATGAAAATAGCGGTAAATAATGAACTTAAGAAAATCTGATCAATTTTCTTAAGTTCATAACAATTAATATGAATATATTGTTAAATTTTGAGTTTGATTTTCAGAATTATAAATAAATTTTAATATTATATGAGGTGGATAAAATGAGAAAAGCAATTATCGCTGGAAACTGGAAAATGAACAAAACTGTTGATGAAGCAGTTAAAATGATAGAAGAATTAAAACCATTAGTTAAGGATGCTACATGTGATGTAGTTGTATGTCCAACATTCGTATGCTTAGATGCTGTAAAAAAGGCTTGTGAAGGTTCAAACATAAAAGTTGCTGCTCAAAACATGCACTTTGAAGAAAGCGGAGCATTCACAGGAGAAGTTGCTCCAGGAATGTTAGAAGCTATGGGAATTGAATATGTTGTTTTAGGACACAGTGAAAGAAGAGAATATTTCAATGAAACTGATGAAGCTTTAAACAAGAAAGTTAAAGCTGCATTCGCTCACAACATCACTCCAATTCTTTGCTGTGGTGAAACTTTAGAACAAAGAGAAAATGGAACAACTAATGAAGTTGTTGGAGCTCAAATAAAAGCTGATTTAGAAGGATTATCAAAAGAATTAGCTGAAAAAGTTGTTATAGCTTACGAACCAATCTGGGCTATTGGAACTGGTAAGACTGCTACAGATGAACAAGCAAACGAAACTATTAAAGCAATAAGAGGAATAGTTGCTGAAATGTTCGGAAGCGAAGTTGCTGATAAGGTAAGAATCCAATATGGTGGATCTGTTAAACCAGCTACAATAAAAGCTCAAATGGCACAATCAGATATCGATGGTGCTTTAGTTGGAGGAGCTAGCTTAGCTGCTGCTGATTTCTCTGCAATAGTTAACTACTAAGATATATTAAATAGAGATGTCATATTAGTGTTAAAAGCACTATTGACATACTCTATTTTTATTTTTATACAAATATTTTTCTTTGTTATGAAATAGACCCCGGGATTAATTAATCCTGGGGTTTATTAAAAATAATTTATTGATGAACAGATAATATTAAATAATTTGTCATTTGAATAATTGTGTATATGTATAAAATATAAAGATTAAACAAAAATATGCAAGATATTAAGTATTTATTAATTTATACGAATAATTAATATATATATAAAATTAATACATTTAAAATTAGGAGGAAAAAATGTAAGATACTAGTTTAATTTTTAAGAAAAATGAACATGAAGCAAATTTGTTTGCTGCAAAGGTTATGAGAATAACATGCATATTTTTAGTTCTTATTAAAATATTAAATTCATTAGATGTATTTATAATAGATGATATGGTAATGTTATTTGCAGTGATATCAGGAATAATAGTATTGATGATACCCACATTTCTAGTTAATATATTAAAAAAGCAGAATGGATATATTAAGTATATTATTATTCTATGTTCAGTAATAGCCGTAGGAATACTTAATGTAACTTTATCATTTCATGTTGTAATGCTATTTTTATATCCATTAGCGCTAACATGTTTGTATTTTGAAAAAAAATTAACTATAATGACTTTTTTAGAACTTTTTATATTATTAACAGTATCTCAGTTTCTAGCATTTAAATTTAATTATACGCCAGATAAGGACATGTCTGATTTTGTTGAAACGCTTAGTTATGCAATAGTTCCAAGAATGATACAGCTGGCAGCGCTTTCAACAATATTTATTTCCATAAATGAGAGAACAACTAATTTATTTAAAAAAGCTATAGATTCACAGATACAATCTGAAAATGCAGCGGATAGTATGAAAGTAATAGCCAGTAAATCAAGTGATATTTCTAAAACTCTAGCAGATAATATGAATATATTATCAGATGAAACTAATACTTTATCAAATAGCAATGAAAATATAGTATCTTGTACTGAAATTTTAAAAGAAGGAGTAGAAGAGACTATTGTAAATATCAGCAATACTGATAATAACGTAAATTCCATTATAAAAGAGATAAGCATATTATCTGATGAAAATAAATATGTTTATGAACTTTCAAATAACATTGAAAAACTTACATCTATAAATGCAGAGACAATGAATACAGCTACAGAACAAATGGAAATAATAAGTGACAGTACTGAGAAAACTAAAAATTTAATAAATACTTTAGGTGAGAGATCTAAAGAAATTGATGGAATTGTAAATCTTATAAGTGATATCTCATCTCAGACTAATCTTCTTGCATTAAATGCAGCAATAGAATCTGCCAGAGCAGGTGAACATGGTAAGGGATTTGCAGTAGTTGCAGAAGAAGTCAGAAAACTTGCAGAGCAGTCTCAAGAAGCTGTAAATAATATATCTCAGATAATTAGTGAAGTCATAAACAGTACAAGTGAAGCTGTAAATTCTATGGATCAAAGTGCGGAATTAGTTCAGGATGGATTAAAATCTATAATAGAAGCTAAAGAGTCATCGAATAAGGTTTATTCTGCTAATAACGAAATGAATAAAAAAATTAATAATATTAAAGAAATTACAGAAAAAGTTATAGTAGATACAAGTGAAATTGCTAAAATAGTAGGACAAGTAAAGGAAATATGTAGTAATAATTTAGAAAAACTTAATAATGTAACAGCAGCTACAAATGATGAAAGTAAAGCTGTGAATAGTCTTGTTAATCTTGTTTCAGAAATTGAAAAAATTACTGATGAATTAAAGATTATAGTAGAATCATAGAGGAATACTATAAAAGAATACATAAGTCTTTGAAAATCTATAATAAGTTGCAATAAATACAAAAAAATAATATAATTAAATAGTTGAAATGTGGAAAATATAATTATAATTCATATGTTATAATTTTTAATAGAATACTTGGAGGGATAGGACTATGTCAAAGAAACCAGTTATGTTAATGATATTAGATGGTTTTGGATTAGCACCAAAATCAGAAGGAAATGCTGTAAGTCTAGCAAAGAAACCAAACTTCGACAGATTAACTGCTAATTATCCAACATCACAATTACAAGCAAGCGGTATGCAGGTTGGATTACCAGAAGGGCAAATGGGTAACTCAGAAGTTGGACATTTAAATATAGGTTCAGGAAGAATAGTATATCAAGAATTAACAAGAATAACTAAGGCTATTAATGATGGAGAATTCTTTGAAAATGAATCTCTTAAATTAGCTATGGATAACGCTAAGAAGACTGGATCAGCATTACATTTAATGGGGCTATTATCTGATGGTGGAGTTCATTCACATATCGATCACTTAAAAGGTCTTTTAGAATTTGCTAAAAAAGAAGGGGTTCAAAATGTATTTGTTCATGCATTTATGGATGGTAGAGATGTTCCACCTTCATCAGGAAAAGAATTCATAGAAAAATGTGAAGCTATGATGGCAGAAGTAGGAGTAGGTAAAATAGCTACTGTAAGTGGTAGATACTACGCTATGGATAGAGATAACAGATGGGAAAGAGTTGAACTTGCTTACAATGCAATAGTTTTAGGTAAGGGTGAAACTGCAAACAGTGCAGTTGAAGCTATTGAAAATTCATACCATGATAACAAGACTGATGAATTCGTATTACCAACAGTTATAACTGAAAATGATGCACCATTAACTACTATCAAAAACGGAGACTCAGTTGTATTCTTTAACTTCAGACCAGACAGAGCTAGAGAAATAACTAGAGCTATAAATGATAAAGAATTTGCTGGATTCAGCAGAGAAACTTTAGATTTAGTGTTTGTTACAATGACTCAATATGATAAGACATTAGAAGGCGTTCATGTTGCATATAAGCCACAAACATTAGCTAACACTTTAGGTGAATATGTAAGCAGCAAGGGATTAACTCAATTAAGAATTGCTGAAACTGAAAAATATGCTCACGTTACTTTCTTCTTCAATGGTGGAGTTGAAAAAGAAAATCCAGGTGAGGATAGAAAAGTTATACCTTCACCAAAAGTTGCAACTTATGACTTAAAGCCAGAAATGAGTGCTTATGAAGTAACTGAAGAGTTATTAGCTAGAATAGATAGCGACAAATATGATATGATCATATTAAATTTCGCTAACCCAGATATGGTTGGTCATACTGGTGTTGTTGAAGCTGCTGTTAAGGCAATAGAAGCTGTTGATGAATGTTTAGGAAATATAGTTGATAAAGTATTAGAAAAAGATGGAACAGTATTTATTACTGCTGACCATGGTAATGCAGAAACTGAAATAGATTTCTCAACAGGTAATCCATTTACAGCTCATACTACTAATCCAGTTCCATTTGTATGGGTATCAAAACATACTGAAGGAAAGGCATTAAAAGATGGTAAGCTTGCTGATATAGCACCTACTATGTTAAATGTATTAGGTCTTGATGTACCAGCAGAAATGACTGGAGAAAACTTAATAGTAAATAAATAATATTTTGACACATACAGAAATTTTTCTGTATGTGTTTTTTCTATTTTGAATATTTCTATTATAATAAAAATATATTAATAAAAAAGACTTATCTAGGGTTGATTTTATGAAAAGAAATTATGGATATTCCGTTGATTTTGATGAGGATACAGAAAAGTTATTTAAAGAGGCAAAATATCTTGGACAAGGAAACAATGGAATAGTATATGAGCTACCTGACAATAAAGCTATTAAAATCTTTATGTCTAAAAAGGTATGCAGCGATGAAGGCAGCATATTATTAAAAACAAATGGATCTAAATATTTTCCGAAGTTATATAAGAAAGGGACTTATTATATAGTGAGAGATAAGGTGGATGGAGAACGTATGGATAAATATATAAAAAACTATGGATTGAGCAGAGCTCTGGTTGAAAAGATTTATAGGCTTTTATTGGAATTTAAAAAGCTAAAATTTAAAAAGCTTGATATAAGGTGCAAGGATATCATGGTTTCAGAAAATGAAACATTGATGATAATCGATCCTAAAAAATCATATGAAAGAAAAGTAGATTATCCACGACATTTGATGAAGGGATTGAAACGCTTAGATGTACTTGATGAATTTCTTCTTGGAGTTAGTACAATTAACAGCAAGAAAGCAAAAGAATGGGAAAGAAAATTTAGCGAATATTGTGAAGCAGAAAATCATTTGAAATTTATAGAATAAAATAAACCATTTATTCAATTGAATAAATGGTTTATTTTATCGGTTTACTTAGTACTATTACTGTAATGAACCATCTGCTGTTAGGAAATAACCATCAACTAAAATATTTGTAGCCATTTGTCCTGTTGAAGGATCGAAGTAATACCACTTTTGATTTATTTTCTGCCATCCTGTCTGCATAGCACAGTTATTATCGAAGTAATACCAGTATCCGTCAGTTTGAAGCCATCCTTTTGCAGCACGTCCATCAGATTGAAAGAAGTACCATTGATCATCATAATAATTATTAAACCATCCAGTAACCATTTTACCGTTTTCATCTAATCCATATATACTTCCATTTAATTCGAGTTTAACGTTTTTTGCAAGTTCTCCGTAATTACAATAGTATCCCCATGTACCATCGGAAAATTTATACCATCCTTCCTCCTGACCATTTGTTTCTACAGTCTGACCTAACTTTTGAGAATCAGAAAGTATATAATAGGCTGATGCTGGAACAGCTGGTGTGGATAGTGCAAAAATAGTTCCACTTACTAGTAGTAAAGACATGAATTTTTTTATCATATTATACCCATCCAAATATAAATACAAATTATGGTAACATAAATATTTTCTTACTTTTAAAAAGATAAATCAATAGTTAAATGGGAAAAGAAAATAACTTTTATATTAAATTATTGATTATGAATAATTTAATATAAAGTTACAGATAATATTGAGGTAAATGAAAAAGCCTAGAAGCTTTTATATATTATTTTAAACAGAAGAAATTATTTATAAACGAGGAGGGTAAAGTTAAATGATGGACTATTTAGAAATTGTAGATGTTGTAGCAAGACAAATAATAGACTCAAGATGTTTCCCAACTGTAGAGGTAGAAATATACCTTGAAGATGGCACAATGGGAAGGGCAGCAGTACCATCAGGTGCATCAACTGGTATGTATGAAGCAGTTGAATTAAGAGATGGAGATAAAAGTGTATATCAAGGAAAAGGTGTCTTAAAGGCAGTACAAAATGTAAATGATACTATTGCTGAAGAATTAATTGGATGCAATGTATTTGATCAGGTTTATATTGATAATATGCTTATTGAATTAGATGGAACAAATAATAAAGGAAAATTAGGAGCTAATGCAATCTTAGGTGTATCATTAGCTGTTGCTAAGGCAGCCGCAAATGCTTTGGGAATTCCTCTATATAGATATATAGGAGGAGTAAATTCTAAAGTTTTACCTGTACCTATGATGAACATATTGAACGGTGGATCTCATGCAGATAATTCAGTAGATTTACAGGAATTTATGATTATGCCTGCAGGGGCTGGTACTTTTAGTGATGCGTTAAGAATGTGTGCTGAAGTTTACCATACATTAAAGAAGATTTTAAACGATAAGGGATATGCTACAGGCATAGGAGATGAAGGTGGATTTGCACCAAACTTAAAGAGCAATGCAGAAGCTCTTGATGTTATCATAGAAGCAATTGAAAAATCAGGATATAAACCAGGAGAACAAATTTTTATAGCAATTGATGCAGCTTCATCAGAATACTATAAAGATGGCAAGTATGTTTTAGAGCATGAAGGAAGAACTTTATCAAGTGCAGAAATGGTTGATTTCTTTGAAGAATGGGTTAATAAATATCCAATAATCTCAATCGAAGACGGAATGGCAGAGGAAGACTGGGATGGATGGAAGTTAATGACTGAAAGATTGGGCAAGAAAGTTCAACTTGTTGGTGATGATTTATTTGTTACTAATACTGAAAGACTTGAAAAGGGAATTAATCTTGGAGTAGCTAATTCAATCCTTATAAAATTAAATCAAATTGGAACTTTAACAGAAACATTAAATGCTATAGAAATGGCTAATAGAGCAGGTTATACTGCAGTTGTTTCTCATAGAAGCGGTGAAACTGAAGATACTACAATTTCAGATTTAGTTGTAGCTACAAATGCAGGACAGATTAAGACAGGAGCTCCAGCAAGATCTGAAAGAGTTGCTAAGTACAATCAATTAATAAGAATAGAAGAAGAATTAGAAGATGTAGCTGAATACAGAGGAAGAAAAGCTTTCTTCAATATAAAATAATACATATAATAAAAAAATAAGTGGATAATTATCTGCTTATTTTTTTATGAACAATTAAAGAATAATTTACAGAAGCTATATGGAACAATCAATTTACATATCTGGATATAATAAAAGGTGTATAAATTTAATTATTATCTTGTTGTAGAATCTAATAATATAAAACGTGTTTTCATTAATTTTTTTAGTATTAAATTGATATATATATTATTAATAGGTATAATATATATATATACTATTTTTGCGAAAGATGAGGAATTTAATATGAATTACTATTTAGACGTATTAAAGAAATATGCTGTTTTTTCTGGAAGAGCACGTAGAAGAGAATACTGGATGTTTATATTGATTAATGCTATTATTGTAGCAGCTATTTCGGCTATAGATTATATTGCTGGTACTAAAGGAGCTATAGGTACATTATATGGTTTTGCGCTAATTATACCTACGCTTGCAGTTACAGTAAGAAGACTTCATGATATTGGAAAGAATGGATACTGGTACTTCATTTCTCTTGTTCCATTCATAGGATCAATATGGCTGTTGGTGCTTTTGTGCAAAGATAGTGAAGAAGGTTCAAATAGGTTTGGGGAAAATCTAAAAAGAAATATAAATATATAAATTTAATTTTAAAGTACAGCTTGTTTCTGTACTTTTTGTTTACATAATAAAAATTATATCCTATCATTTAACAAAAATATTTTAGAATGTAAAAATTATGATATAATATAAGTAAGCTCAGATGTAATTTTTTACTATAGAAAAGTTGTAATAGATCAGTAAATGTGATATTATTTAAAATGTACGTTATTGATTATTATAGGAGGTGTTACCTATGCAAAATATATTAATGGTCTTAGAAGTTTTATTAGGACTAGGAGTAATTATTACAATCTACATGCAGCCAAGTAAAGCAGATGCTTTAAGTGGATTAATTCAAGGAACTACAAAAGATACATTCTTTTCAAAGAATAAGTCAAGAACTAAAGAAGTTGTTCTTGTAAGATTAACAATCTTATTTTCAATATTATTTGCAATTAATACGTTTTTAGTTAACTTAATAAAATAGTAATCTGAGCTACTTAAATTTAAGTAGCCTTTTTTATTTATAGAATGAGATTTTAAATGGATATAAACTCAATTAACGGTTAATATTTATAAAGTATATTTTATATAAAAGTAGTAGATACCAAGTCTTAAATTTCTTAAATCATTTCATTAACATATTTACAATAAAATTTCACAATTGAAGCATTAACTTATGTATGTAAACGATACATAAAATTTATAAGATAATATTAGAATTTTACTAGAAGGTAATGAATATATCTATAAAGTAAAACAAGCCTAATCTTTTATACTAAAAACCTAAAAATATATGAGAGGTGATATGTATGAATTTGTTATATGTTCCAATTTTAACAGGTATTATTGCTATAGTTGTTGTTTATTTAATTGCTCGAGGTATTTTGAAAAAAGATGCTGGAAACGATAGGATGAAGGAAATATCAGGGTATATTGAGGAAGGAGCAATGGCTTTTCTAAAAAAGGAATACTCATATCTCGCAGTATTCATAATTGTTGTAGCTTTAGCTATTCTAATTTTCTTGAATATTAAAACTGCATCAGCGTTTGTAGTAGGGGCATTGTTTTCGATAGCAGCAGGTTTTGTTGGAATGAGAATTGCTGTAAAATCAAATGTGAGAACAGCAGAGGCAGCTAAACAAGGGATGAAGGGAGCATTATCAGTTGCTTTTTCAGGTGGATCTGTAATGGGTTTATGTGTAGTAGGATTAGGATTAATAGGACTTGGATTTTTCTCAATAATTTTTGATTTAAATGCTGAGTATATTACAGGTTTTGGTCTTGGTGCATCTTCAATTGCATTATTTGCAAGAGTTGGTGGAGGTATATATACTAAGGCAGCAGATGTAGGTGCAGATCTTGTTGGTAAGGTTGAAGCTGGAATTCCAGAAGATGATCCAAGAAATCCTGCAGTTATTGCAGATAATGTTGGTGACAACGTTGGTGATGTTGCAGGTATGGGAGCAGATTTATTTGAATCATATGTAGGATCAATAATATCAGCCATTACTCTTGGTGCAGCTCTTGTGACAAGCTTTGGCAAGAATATAGTTATATTTCCTTTATTATTATCTGCTATTGGTGTGTTATCATCGCTAATAGGCATAATATATGTTAAGTCGTATAAAGGAGATAATCCACAAAAAGCATTAAATGGTGGAAGTGCAATATCAGGTGCAATAGTTGTAGTTGCAGGTTTTATTTTATGTAAATGTATGATTGGAAATATGAAGGTGTTTATTCCAATAGTTGCAGGATTAATAGTAGGATTATTAATTGGTAAAATTACAGAAATATATACATCAGCAGATTATAAAAGTGTTAAATTAATTGCTGATGAATCGAGGACAGGAGCTGCAACTAATATAATTGCAGGATTATCAGTAGGTATGAAATCAACAGTTTTCCCTATTTTGTTAATTGTAGTAGGTATACTAGTTTCATATTTTGTTATCGGCGGTTCTTCAAATGCAGAGCTTGGATTATATGGTATAGCACTTGCAGCAGTGGGTATGCTTGCAACAACTGCAACAACAATTGCTGTTGATGCATATGGTCCAATAGCTGATAATGCAGGTGGCATAGCAGAAATGTGTGAATTAGATGAAAGTGTAAGAGATATTACAGATAAACTTGATTCAGTTGGAAATACTACAGCAGCAATAGGTAAAGGATTTGCAATAGGTTCAGCAGCACTTACAGCCTTAGCACTTTTTGCATCATATTCTGAGGCTGTAAAGTTAGAAAGCATAAATTTACTTAACCCATTAACATTAGTTGGAGTTTTTCTTGGAGGCGTATTACCATTTTTGTTTGGTGCATTGACAATGCAGTCAGTTGGTAAAGCTGCAACTCAGATGGTTGAAGAAGTAAGAAGACAATTTAAAGAAAAGAAAGGTATTTTAGAAGGAACTGAAAAACCTGATTATTCTAAATGTGTAGAAATATCAACTAAAGCAGCATTGACTGAAATGATATTACCAGGAGTATTAGCTATATTAGCACCATTAGTTACAGGATTATTGCTTGGAACAGAAGCTTTAGCAGGATTAATAGGCGGAGGTGTTCTTTCAGGAGTCTTACTTGCAATAATGATGGCTAATGCAGGTGGTGCATGGGATAATGCAAAGAAATATATTGAAACAGGTGTAAATGGAGGTAAAGGAAGTTTTGCACATAAAGCAGGTGTTGTTGGAGATACAGTAGGTGATCCATTTAAAGATACATCTGGTCCATCAATGAATATTTTAATTAAATTAATGACAATAGTATCAGTAGTATTTGCACCAGTAATTGCACAATATGGTGGATTATTAATCAATTTATTTAAGTAAAAATTAATTTATAAAAGACTATTTCAGTCATGAATTGAAATGGTCTTTTTTTACTATTAAGTTTAAAATTAATAAAAATTAAAAAAATACCAAAAATGTATTGACAGATATGTTAAATAATTGTATATTAATACCATAGTAATTCGCTAAGAATACTTAATTAATAAATGAATATTATTTTTATCAAGAAAGACGGAGGGACTGGCCCTGTGATGTCTGGCAACCTGAATGATTTATCATATATATTTTGTTTAAGGTGCTAATTCCTGCAGATGTTATATCTGAAAGATAAGAAGAGTTTTAAAAGGTTAATGTTAATTGTTGCTGCTTTCTTATCTTGAAAGCAGTTTTTTTGTGTGATAATAAAAATAGAAAAAGTAATCTAATCTTTGAACTAAAACCTTTAAATCGTCTATTTCATAACAAAATAATTGGCAACTGTCAAATCTAAATCATAGTGAATTTATCATATATCTATGATTTTTAAATAAAAAAATATTATAAAATTGGGGGCGAAAATTATGAGTAGAGAAGAAAGAAAATTAAAATTTGAAACATTACAATTACATGTAGGTCAGGAAAATCCAGATCCAGCAACAGATTCAAGAGCTGTACCAATATATCAAACAACATCTTATGTATTTAGAAACTGCGAACATGCAGCAGCAAGATTTGGATTAGCTGACGCCGGAAATATATATGGAAGATTAACAAATTCAACACAGGATGTTTTTGAAAGCAGAGTAGCAGCATTAGAAGGTGGAATTGCAGGGCTTGCAGTAGCTTCAGGAGCAGCAGCAATAACATATGCAATTGAAAATATAACAAAAGCAGGGGATCATATAGTAGCTGCTAAAACAATATATGGAGGAACTTATAATCTTTTAGCGCATACATTAGCAGCATATGGTGTAACTACAACATTTGTTGATCCAGAAGACTTATCTAATTTTGAAAATGCAATTCAAGATAATACAAAGGCTGTATATATTGAATCATTAGGAAATCCTAATTCTAATATCATTGATGTGGATGCACTTGCAGAAATTGCACATAAACATAAAATCCCATTAATAGTTGATAATACATTTGGAACACCATATCTTTTCAGGCCAATTGAACATGGAGCTGATATAGTTGTTCATTCAGCAACTAAGTTTATAGGTGGCCATGGTACATCACTTGGAGGAGTTATTGTAGATTCAGGAAAGTTTGACTGGATTGGAAGTGGAAAGTTCCCACAATTAACAGAAGCAGATCCAAGTTATCATGGAATAAAGTTTGCTGAAGCAGTTGGGGCAGCTGCATATATAACAAGAATCAGAGCTATTTTACTTAGAGATACAGGTGCAACAATAAGTCCATTCAATGCATTTATATTATTACAAGGATTAGAAACTCTTTCATTAAGACTTGAAAGACATGTTGAAAATGCATTAAAAGTAGTTGATTTCTTAAAGAATCATCCAAAAGTTGAAAAAGTGAATCATCCATCTTTACCAGATAATCCTGATTACGAATTATATAAAAAGTATTTCCCAAATGGTGCTGGTTCAATATTTACATTTGAAATAAAGGGTGGAGCAAAGGAAGCTCAAGAATTTATAGATAGATTAGAAATATTCTCATTACTTGCAAATGTGGCAGATGTAAAATCACTTGTAATACATCCAGCAAGTACAACTCATTCACAATTGACAGAGGAAGAATTAGAAGAACAGGGAATTAAGCCTAATACCGTAAGATTATCCATTGGTACAGAACATATTGATGATATTATTTATGATTTGTCACAGGCATTAGAAGCTTAAAGGTTATGTATAGGATAGTTTTTATAAATATTGATTATTATAATGAATAATTATATAAACATATGTATATAATATTTTAGGAACAATCTTAATAAGTGATAATTAACCATAAAAAGACTAGGTATTATTTAATACCTGGTCTTTTTGCTATTAGAAAATAATTTGAATTATGATATTTTTTATTTATTACTTGACTTGTGCATTAATTTAAGAAAATTTACCATTGGATTATAATTGATATTTTACCAGTATAATTTTTCATAAAAAAGTAGCATATAAACCTCAAACATGCTAGATTTATGCTGACAACCTAAAATCTAAGGAGATTTATATGCTG
>JAEWQX010000015.1 GCA_023399035.1 Bacillota bacterium
CTGTAAAGCCGTGATATAGAGGATTTATGAGAATTATATTTTCATAGAGATGATAATAGTTATAAAATATGTAAATAATGATTAAATTGTAAATAGACATTATAATAGTATGTAAATATATAAAATGGGGGAAGAAAATATGTTATTTATATTGGTATTAATAATTATATGTATCTATCTTAGTAGTAGTGGTAAAGTGAGAAAAAAATACAAACAGGAATCTGGAATTTCATACTGGAAATCAATAAATGATAAAGGAAGCTATGGAGAGTATCTGACTTTCAAAGAACTTGAAAAAATTAAAGGAAACCATAAGATACTTACTAATGTTTATCTGCCATGTGGTAACGGAAAAACCACAGAAATTGATTTGATATATATACATGAAAGCGGCATTTATGTCATAGAATCAAAAAACTACAGTGGGTGGATTTTTGGTAATGAAAAGGATAGATATTGGACACAGGTTTTAAAAAATAGGAATAAGCAAAAGTTTTACAATCCTATATGGCAGAATGAGACTCACATAATCAGTCTTGTGAATGTATGTAATATAGGGAATGAATTTGTAAAATCAGTAATTGTATTTAGTGAGAGATGTACACTTAAAAATGTAACTATACATTCTGATAATATTCCTGTAATTAATAGAAATCATTTAGTAGGAACAATTAATCACTTTATTCATAAATCATCAGTAAAGCTTAGTGAAGAGAGAATTAATAGTCTGTATTATATATTAAAAAATTATTCAAATCAAGATGAAGCAGTTAAAACAGCTCATGTGGATAATATAAATAAGTTTAAGAATAGAGGGAAAAGCAGTTCAAATAATAGTACATATAAAAACTCAAGTAATTATAAAAATAATAGCACGGGTTATGTAGAATATAGCTTTACAACTACATATGATAATTTAAATTACGGAAATACTGTACCCAAAGAAACAGATTTTATGTATGATCGATTAGAAGCTGCATTAAAGTCTTATAGACTTAATAAGAGCAGGGAGCTTGGAATAAAGCCATACATGGTATTTACTGACAAGGAGATGAGAGACATTATACTTTTAAAGCCTCTTAACATTAATGAATTGTGCAGAATCAATGGAATTGGACATGCTAAATGTGGAAAGTATGGAGATGATATAGTCAGAATCGTAAATGAACATTTTTAGATATTTATGATTTGGAAGTACATATTATATTTATAGTATTACTAAAGAATATATTAGGTATTTGCTTGTATATAAAATGTAGAGAATTGATGTTTAGAGGAGGATAGCTATGAAAGGAAAAATTAATCATAAGGAAATACACTTGGCTTCAGGCGCAGAAGAAAGGTTTATAGATTTATTTATAGATGTGTTTGGACCAGAAAAAACAGATATGCTTTTAACACAGTATGGGTTCAATGATATATATGGTGGCAGCAGATACATTGATTTTGCTATATTGGCTGATAATGAGAAAATAGCTATAGAGATAGATGGTGAAGGTGTACATGAACCAGGAAAGGTTTCACATGAGAAATATTATGATGATCTTTTGAAGCAGAATTCATTGATATATGATAACTGGAAGCTCTATAGATGGACAGATGGTCAGTTGAAGAGATTTCCTGATAAGGTTAAGGATGAAATGTATACATTTCTAAGTGATTTCATTGAGGGAAAATCTTACACTGAATTTCTACCTGAACCAAAGGGTATTGCTTTTGAACTAAGGGATTATCAGGAAGAAGCACTTGATAACCTAAAAAAGCTTAGAAGCGAAGGAAACAGTATAGCACTTCTCTACCATGCAACAGGTATCGGAAAAACTGTTACTGCAGTTGAAGATGCAAAAGCATATGGTGGAAGAACATTATTTATTGCACATACAAAAGAACTTGTTGAACAGGCTAAGGAAAAATTTGATTTATTATGGCCTGAAGCTAAAAGTGGAATTTATATGGGCAGTATTAAGGAAAAGGATGCTTATGTTGTATGTGCATCTATACAGAGTATAAACAGTAATATAGAAGAGTTTAAACCTGATGATTTCAAGTACATAGTTATAGATGAAGCACATCATGGAAGTGCTGAAACATATAAAAAGGTATTGGGATATTTTCAACCTGATTTTACATTAGGACTTACTGCAACACCTGAAAGAGCAGATGGTGAAGATGTACTCAAGCTGTTTAAAAATGTTGCACACAAAATGGATATCAAAACTGCTATAGAGAAGAATTATCTTACAGAAATAAGATGTATCAGAGTAAAAACAGACATTGATATTTCTGATGTAAGGATAAAGGGAATAAAATATGATTTAAAGGATCTTGAGAGCAAACTTTTTGTACCACAGAGGAACAATGTAATTGTAGATACCTACATTAATTATGTAAAAGGAAAAAGAACAGTTATATTCTGTGCATCTGTAAATAATGCAGAAGAAATAGCAGAACTTCTTAGACATAAAGGAGTAAGGGCAGAAGCAGTATCAGGATCGTTGAATCAGGTAAAGAGAGAAAAGATATTAAATGATTATGAAAATGGGGAGATTCAGGTGCTTTGTGCATGCGATCTGTTAAATGAAGGATGGGATAGTCCTAAGACAGAGGTTTTATTTATGGCAAGACCTACTATGTCAAAGGTAATTTATATGCAGCAGCTTGGAAGAGGTACAAGAAAATCAGAAGGGAAAGACTGCGTGTTTGTATTTGATTTCATTGACAATGCTAATATGTTCAATATGCCTTTATCATGCCACAGGGTATTTAACCTTGCTGATTATGTTCCAGGCAGTCTTGTGCTTGGCCATGGAAATAGGAAATTTGCTGAAGCTGATTTTTTGAGAAGAGGAGAAAAGCCTGTAGAAATAATTGATATGCCTGTAAATGTCCTTGATTATGAGCATGTTGACTTATTTAACTGGAATGAAGAAGCAAAGAACATGATTTCACAGATAGGCTTTGTGAAAATGGTAAACAAGCAATCTGGAACTATAAATAAATATATAAAGGAAGGGAAAATAAAGCCTGATTTATCTGTTCCATGTGGAAGCAAGGTATTTAATTATTTTAACTTGACTTGTGCATTAATTTGAGAAAATTTACCATTGGATTATAATTGATATTTTACCAGTATAATTTTTCATAAAAAAGTAGCATATAAACCTCAAACATGCTAGATTTATGCTGACAACCTAAAATCTAAGGAGATTTATATGCTG
>JAEWQX010000151.1 GCA_023399035.1 Bacillota bacterium
GCAGAGAGCCTAAAAGAGGCGTATGAACTTAATCAGAAGAGAAACAATGTTATTTTAGGCGGTACAGCATGGCTTAAGATGGGAAGCAGAAATATACAGACAGCAATTGATTTATCTAATCTTGGACTAGATACAATTGAAGAAGATGATGAATCTTTTAAAATTGGATGTATGTGTACTTTAAGACAGCTGGAAGTGGATGAAAATTTAAATTCATATTTTGATGGTGCTATAGCTAAATCATTAATTCACATAGTAGGAGTTCAATTTAGAAATTGTGCTACTATTGGGGGAAGTGTTTATTCAAGATTTGGATTTTCAGATATTTTAACATGCCTTTTAGCATTAGACACATATGTAGAATTATTTAAAGGTGGAATTATTCCATTAAATGAATACAAGGATATGGATTATGACACTGATGTTTTAGTAAGAATAATAATCAAGAAAGATAAGAGAAGAGTATCCTATCTTACACACAGACATAGTGCCACAGATATTCCAGCACTTGCAGTAGCAGTATCAAAGGAAGACAGGAAGTGGAAGATTGTAATAGGAGCAAGACCGCAGAGAGCTGTAGTCATTGACTGTAATAAGTTTTTTACTGAAACAGCAGTAGAACAAAAAGATAATTTAATGGATTATTTATTGAGTTCTAAAGAATCTCATAATAATGTGCCAGAAGATATAAAAAATAATTTTATAGACCATATATTAAGTACAATTGAATTCCAAAGCAATATGAGAGGAAGCAAGGAGTATAGAAAATTATTAGCAAAAACATTCATAAACAGAGCAATTGATGAAATTTCAGGAGGAACAAATGGAAATTAAATTATGGATAAACGATAAATTATATGTAGATAATATTGAGCCAGACATGATGCTTATTGATTTTGTAAGAAGCAAAGGCTTTTTCAGTGTAAAAAGAGGATGTGAAACTGCAAACTGCGGACTTTGTACAGTTCACTTGGAAGGAAAGCCTGTTTTATCATGCAGCACACTAGCAGCCAAGGCTAATGGAAAGCATGTGACTACACTTGAAGGCTTACAGGAAGAAGCAGAAGAATTTGGAGCTTTTATGGCAGATGAAGGTGCAGAGCAGTGCGGTTTCTGTAGTCCAGGCTTTGTAATGAATGTTATTGCCATGAAGAGAGAGTTAAAGAATCCTACAGAAGAAGAAATCAAATATTATCTGGCTGGAAACTTATGTAGATGTACTGGCTATATGGGTCAGCTTAGAGCTATTAAAAAGTATCTGGACAAGATTAAGGAGGACTAAAGATGAAATTTGTTAATAAGGGAATAAGAAAAAAAGATGCCATGGCGTTAGTTACAGGAAAACCTGTATACACTGATGACCTTGCACCAGCAAACTGCCTTATAGTAAAGGTACTTAGAAGTCCTCATGCCCATGCTTTAATTGAAGAAATAAATACATCTATTGCAAGCAAGGTTCCTGGAATTGAATGTATCTTAACTTACGAAGACATGCCTAAGTCAAGATTTACAATGGCAGGACAGTCTTATCCAGAACCAAGTCCATATGACAGACTTATTTTAGACAAGAGACTTAGATGTGTTGGTGATCCTGTTGCCATAGTTGCAGGGGAAAATGAAAAGGCTGTAAATAAAGCATTAAATTTAATCAAGGTTAAATACCAAGTTTTAGAACCTGTACTTGATTTTAGAAAAGCTAAGGATAATAAGATTTTAGTTCATCCTGAAGAAGATTTTAAAGCTTTATGTGATGTTGGAGCGGACAACAAGAGAAATCTTTGTTCAACTGGCGGATTTGAACATGGAAATGTTGAAGAGGAACTTAGTAAATGTGCTCATGTAATAGAACAGACATATCACACAAAGGCAAATAGCCAGGCTATGATGGAAACATTCAGAACTTTTACTGAACTTGATACTTATGGAAGATTAAATGTTACAAGTGCTACTCAGATTCCATTCCACGTAAGACGTATATTATCTAATGCACTTGAAATACCAAAATCAAAAATAAGAGTAATAAAACCAAGAATAGGTGGGGGATTTGGAGCAAAGCAGAGTGTTGTTGCTGAAGTATTCCCAGCTATAGTTACTTTAAAAACTGGAAAGCCTGCAAAAATGATATTTACAAGACAAGAGACATTAACAAACGGAAGTCCTAGACATGAAATGGAAATCAAGGTGCGCCTTGGAGCTGATGAAAATGGAATAATTCAGGCAATCCACATATATACATTATCAAATGCAGGTGCTTATGGTGAACATGGTCCTACAACAGTAGGTCTTTCAGGACATAAATCAATGCCTCTTTACAGCACTCCAAAGGCATATAAATTTGACTTTGATGTTGTTTATTCAAATACAATGGGAGGCGGAGCTTACAGAGGATATGGTGCAACTCAGGGAATATTTGCACTTGAATCTGCAGTAAATGAACTTGCAGCCAAGCTAAACATGGACCCTATAAAATTAAGAGAAATAAACATGGTAAAGGAAGGCGACATAATGCCTGCTTACTATGGTGAAAAAGCAAACAGCTGTACACTTGACAAGTGTCTTGCAAGAGCAAAGGAAATGATTGACTGGGATAACAAATATCCTGCAAGGGATATGGGTAACGGTAAGGTTAGATCAGTTGGTATGGCACTTGCAATGCAGGGTTCAGGTATTTCTAATGTTGATACGGCAGCAGTTGAAATAAAGCTTAATGATGATGGATTCTACACATTAATGATAGGTGCATCTGATATGGGAACAGGATGTGATACAATCCTTGCTCAGATGGCAGCAGACTGCTTAGAATGTGATGTTGATGACATAGTAGTTCATGGTGTAGACACTGACCAGTCACCATATGATACTGGTTCATATGCATCAAGTACGACATATATAACTGGTGGAGCTGTAATAAAAACTTGTGAAACATTGAAGCTAAAGATGCTTCATGAAGCAGGCAAGCAGCTTCAGTGTTCAGAAGAAGATCTTGTTTTTGAGGGCAGAAGAATAGTTTCAGTAGACGGGACTAAAGAAATTACACTTAAGGATTTAGCAAACAGGAGCTATGTTGCAGGAATCAATACAATAAGTGCAAGTGAATCAAATTACTCGCCAGTATCTC
>JAEWQX010000012.1 GCA_023399035.1 Bacillota bacterium
GAGTCATTGAACTAGAGCTGAAGTTATACTCAAAACAAACAAGTTGTTAACAAAATAGAAAAAGTATCCACAGATATGCAAACTATAACGATAAAAAGTGTGGATAATTTAAGTTTTATGTTAATTACTTAATTTAAAGATCATAAAGAGTATAAAATTTTGTAGTATATTAAAAAATTATAGTATAAATAAAAAAAAGTTATAAAAATATGTTGACAGTATCTATAATAGCCTGTATAATAATATATTGTTGAGGCAAATGTTCGACAAGAGTCAAAAAAATTTGTATCAATATTGTGGTTCACTAGCTCAGTCGGTAGAGCACATGACTTTTAATCATGGTGTCCCGGGTTCGATTCCCGGGTGAGCCACCAATTATTTAAATTGTAGTAAAAACTTGCTTAGTATTTATATAGAAGAGTACTTTACTTAATGTAAGAACTCTTTTTTTATTTGCAATATAAAAAGAAATGAATAGTTGTAGAATATATATAATAAAAGTTCGAATAAAATTTGGTATGTAAATTTTATTCGAACTTTTCTATTTTGTATTATTTATTCTATATTTATAGGAAACTGCAGGCTCTATCTAAAATTCCATTTAATTCAGCTAAAGCTACACCAAAATTAGTTATAGGTATATTCTGATCTTTTACGTGTTCTAATCTTGAAAGCAGCTGTCTTCTTGTAAACATGCATGAACCGCAATGTACTATTAATTTATATTCTGAAAGATCCTTAGGGAAATCTACTCCAGTAATATTAACTATATTTAATTTGCCACCAGCTTTCTTTTCTAATAGAACGGGAATTTTTTCACGTGCAATGTCGCCTTTTAATGGATGATGTGTACATGCTTCAGCAATCAGTACTTTATCACCAGGCTTTAATTGATTTATAGCTTTTGCACCTTCTACAAATAAATCTAAATCTCCCTTATATCTTGCCATCAATATTGAAAATGAAGTGAGCCTTATATGTTCTGGAACTAGTTCATTAACTTTTTTAAACATTTGGGAATCAGTTATTACTAAAGATGGTTCATTTTTTAGTGATTCTAGGATATCCAAAAGTTCAGTATCTTTTACTGTCAACGCAAGTCCATTATTATCGAGTATATCTCTTATTATTTGAACTTGAGGTAATATCAATCTTCCTTTCGGAGCTTGTATATCTTGAGGTGCTACGAGAACAACTCTGTCCTTAGGTTTGATTATATCTCCAAGGATTGTTGGCATTTCAAAATCTATTGGAGCATTATCTATGAGCAGTTTCTTTAATCCGGAGATATTGATTTTTTCTTTAGCGCTTATCTCCACAAACGAAATATCAAAATTAGATTTTATAATTTCACAATTCTCTTTACATAGATCAATTTTATTTATTACGCCTATTGTAGGTATGTTCTTTTCTTTTAAATAGTTATACCACTTTAGCTCGTTTTGAATATCTTTATTGCAGGCATCAAATACAAGTACGCCTAGATCTGTCTTTTCTATTACTTCAATTGTTTTATTAATTCTTAATTGTCCAAGTGTACCGCTATCATCAAGTCCAGCAGTATCTACTAAAACGATAGGACCTAATGGAAGGAGTTCCATTGACTTTGATACAGGATCAGTTGTAGTGCCAGGTATTTCTGAAACGACAGAAAGCGATTGGTTTGTCAAAGCATTTATCAAGCTTGATTTACCCGCATTTCTTTTCCCAAAAATTGAAATATGTAATCTATTTGATTTTGGTGTATTGTACATATTTATTCTCCTTATATATTATTAAAATAAATATATAATCAGCTATAAGATTTTCTATATATAAACCAGTGGATAGTATATAAGATAATTAATCTGCGTATTTAATTTAGATTAAAAAATTAAGATCTTCTGTGCATTACAGAAGACCTTAAATATATAAATAATTAGAATTTACTAATTATAAAAGTATATAGCAGTATCTATTTATAGATTTAATTATATCTTCTTTTTGCTCAGAATCTAATCTTTACAATCAGAATTAAATTATTCAATTTATAATAGTCATATTAATATGTATCATATAGCATAATTACAATTTATATACATTATTATAAATTTTAACATAATAGGTAGAGTTAAATCTATATTTAAATCATAAAAACTAAGATTGGAGCTATTGTTTTTTAGATTTAAAAGTATTGCCTATATCATTCTTAATAAAAATAAGAAATTTCTTTAAATTGTTAATATCATCTCTAAATGATGTTTCTTCTTCTGAAGAAAGATAACCGTTATTAAAAAGGGTCAGTACAAAGAATAGTATACCAAGATTGATATAAATATCTTTTATATCAGCTATAAATAAATTATTTACTCCTATAAAATCCAGGCTGCCTCCATAGAAAACTTTATCTATTAACGAACATAAGGCACCACATAAGACGAAAATGAAACACATATCTGACCAGAAATCTTTATTTCCTTTAAAATGATAGTACCTGTATACTTCTATAAATAAAATCAAAGCTGCAATGTTAACTGTTATTAATAAGGGAAAGCTTACAGATGTGCCGAATCTTGCATTCAGCCATGATCCATCAGTGTTTATTATAGGGTTAAAATAAAGCATGTCAGTTATTATAGTTTTATGGGTATTAAAATAGAATAATTTTATTATTATTTTTATTCCTTGATCTAATAAAAATAATAATATAAATAGTATCCATAGTATATTAGTTCTAAAACCATTTTTATGTTTTAGGCTTATCGTATATATAATGTATCCTGTTAATGCAAAGATGAGGATAAGCAATATATTAAAGACTATTGTAGATATGTTTTTAATTCTTCCTGTAAATAATTCAAACAGTATATAAATCATCCACATTGCTGGAAGAACTCCTATTGTTAATGCTTTTTTAGTATTCATGGTTCACCTCCATATAATCTTTTACTATATTAAAGTGTAACATATGGTAAATAAAAATTCACTACTATTAAAAGCATAAAAAAAGGAGTAATATAAAAATATAGATAAATATGTAAAATAGTTAGTAAAGGGGAATGATATTTATATACAAATAGTAGAAAGAGGGTATGGTGTATGTTAACAATATTAGCAGTATCAGATTCTATTGGAGAAACTGCAAATCAAGTTGCTGTTGCAGCTGCAAGTCAGTTTACTGAAAAAGTTGATGTAAAAAGAATTCCTTATATTAAGTCTTTAGAAGATGTAGAAGATGTAATGAAATGTGCAGAAGAATGCGACAAAGTTATTATAGTATCAACAATTATAACTGTTAATGTGAGAGAATATTTAACCCAGAAGGCTATGGAAAAAAATATTTCTGTTATGAATGTTCTTGGACCTATAATAAATGTGGCATCAAATATACTGAATAAACAGCCAACATATAATCCTGGAGCAATGAGACAAACTGATGAAGAGTATTATAAGAGAATAGAAGCTATGGAATTTGCTATGCAGTATGATGACAGCAAAGATTATAGAGGATTAAGAAATGCTGATGTAGTCTTAATAGGATTATCAAGAACATCTAAAACACCGTTATGCATGTATTTAGCCAATAAGGGGGTAAGGGCAATAAATATACCTTTGATGCCTGAAGTTGGAGTACCTGATGAATTATATGAGGTAGATAGAAAAAGGGTATTTGGATTGACTATAAATCCACTAAGATTAATAGAAATTAGAAAGAGAAGACTGGATAAGTTTCATAGGCTGACTTCTGATATTGAATATGCAGGAGATGCAAGAGTATTAGAAGAGCTTGAGTATGCAGACAAGATAATGAGAAAAGTAGGATGTAAGATTATTGATGTAACAGAAAGAGCAATTGAGGATACTGCATTAATCATCCTTGAAAAGATTGGGCATAACAAGAAGTAGATAAGATATTTATTAATTGGGATAAGTATTATGTGTAATAACTGATATTAAAGATATTGGTATTCATATAATACTTTTTTATGTTAGCAGATAAAACATTCAAATAGATATGATGAATTAGATATGTATAAAGGTTTTTTTATAGTAAATGCAATTTAGATGATATTTATATGCTTTATATAAAAGGAGATTTCAAGCTTATTTATTAAGCTGTGATAAGAAAACAGATATTTTAGTTAAATATACATAGATTAACTTTACCTAGCGTATCAATAGTAGAAAAAGAGAGTATTTTGTATTAATTTTGATTATAATAAATATAAATAAGATATATAGAGAAATATTGTTAGAATGATTTTATAATTCAATGTTAAGATAAAACACGTCGCTGAGGCGATAAACAACTGGAATTAAAGATTATTAAATCCTTTAATTAAAAGATTTGAAAGTTTTTGAAAAAAGTTGTTGACAAAAATCAAACTTAAGTGATATACTGAGTAAGTCGCTTGAGGGCGATAAGATAGTAACAGCGTAAAGCTGTGAAAGAAATATGGTCTTTGAAAATTGAACAGAATATAATATAAACATTTAAGTAAACCAGCAATTCTTTATTTTGAGTAAGCTAAGATTAAACTTTTTATTGAGAGTTTGATCCTGGCTCA
>JAEWQX010000090.1 GCA_023399035.1 Bacillota bacterium
TTTAATAAAGAGTATTTAACATAAGAGAATTAAAATAAGAAATATAGAAATTTATTTTAAATTTTTTTATAATATTAATTTTATTACAATATATTCTAATAGGAAAAATATTCATAGTATAATTAAATCAGAGGGGTGTAATATGTTAAAAGGGGAAAAGGTTTATTTAAGATTATTAGAACGAAAAGATATAAGAATATTACAGAATATCTGTGATGATGAAAAGGTTAGAAGATATAATACAATATATAGTGATAAAAATAAAAATGATAACACTAACCTTAGAAAAGCACTCAGTATAGTCAATGAAAAGGAAGTTTTAGTTGGATTTATAACATATAAGGAAAGCAATTATTGTAAGGATGTATATTCTATAGGGATAACAATTGGAAGCAGATATTGGAATAGGGGATATGGACAAGATTCTATAAAGTTACTATTAAACTATCTATTTGATGAATTATATGCAGTAAGAGTCGAACTTGAGGTAATCAGAAATAATATAAGAGCAATTACATGCTACAAAAAATGTGGTTTTCTTGAAGAAGGTATAAGAAAGAGCAAATGTTATATTGAGGGAGAGTATGTAGATATTATAATTATGGGCATAATTAAAGAGGAATTCATAGAGCAGAAAACGCAATAAGAAAGGTGAGAGTAAAATGAGTATAAGGTTTGTTTATGGAAGAGCTGGAATAGGTAAAAGTGCATGGTGTATAAATAGTATTGCAGAAAGTATTAATAAGGATGAAGATCATAAATTAATTCTTATAGTGCCTGAACAATATACATTCAATACAGAAAATAAAATATTAAAATCCATAGGTGAGCCTGCTTTATTACGAACTCATGTATTAAGCTTTAAAAAGATGGCTCATGAAGTTTTTGAAGAGTGTGGAGGGCGTGTTAAGCAGATTATTAAGGAATCAGGAAGAAACATGCTGATTCATAAAGTGCTTAACGATAAAATTGAGTCTTTAGAGTATTTTAGAAAGATTTCAAGAGAACAGGGATTTTATGAAATAGTATCTGATGTAATATCAGAATTTAAAAAATATAATGTTAATGTTGAAACACTAAGAGATATGCAGGAGAGTATTCAAGACCCTGAATTATATAATAAGGTAAAGGAGTTATCTGTTATATATGAAGCATTTAATGAAGAAATGAATGAGGGATATATAGACGGTGATGATGAATTAACTCTATTAAGCAGAAAGCTGCTTGAAGATGATATATATACAGGTTCAGAAGTGTGGATTGATGAGTTCAGTACCTTTACTCCACAGCAATTAGAGATCATAAGAATACTTGCAAAGAGATGCAGACGAGTTAACATAACTTTATCTGTAGATAACAGAGATTATTCAAAAGACAATCAAGATATAACAGATGTATTCAATACTGTAAAAAATACAGAAAATAAAATTTTAAAAATAATGAAGGAAAATAATATTTCCTATGAAAAACCCGTAGATTTAAACAAGATTAATACAAAGAAAAATGAAGGAAGATTTAAGAATTCACCAGAATTAGATCATATAGAAAAATATTTCTTCACATATCCATTTAATTCGTTTAAGGGGGCATGTGATAAGGTTAAATTGTATAAGGCTAATAATATTTATGATGAAATTGAACGTGTTGCAAAGAGTATAAGCAGACTTATAAGAAGCGGCAAATACAGATACAGGGATGTATCTGTTGTATGCAGAAATATTGATGATTATGAAAAAATAACATCAGTTATATTTAATGAATATAACATACCATATTTCTTAGATAAAAAATTACAGCTGTTAGATAACCCATTGATAATACTTATAACTTCAGCATTTGAAGTATTATTTAAAGACTGGTCTTATGAAAGTGTATTTAAATATTTAAAAACAGGTCTTACAGGAATAGAGAATAATTATATTGATATTCTTGAAAATTTTGTTTTAGAATACGGAATAAAAGGTTATAAGTGGACTGGAAAAGAGATTATTTCTGAGAGCTGGATGAAAGATTCAGAAGGTAATGTAAGTGATGAAAATGTGGTTATTGCAGAAATTATGGAGGATGTAAGAAGACCACTTTTAGTTTTTCATAATAAGATTAAGGGAAAACATAAAATAAAGGATATATGTAAATCAATATACGAATTTTTAATTGATATAAATGCATTTTCAAGAATAGATGAATGGATTGAAAAATTTGAGGACATTGGGTTAGAAGATAAAGTCAAGGAATACAGCCAGGTTGAAGAAATTGTGATAGATATTTTAGATCAGGCTGTTGATGTAATGGGAGATAAGGAGCTTGATTCATATGATTTCTTCAAGATATTGAATTCAGGATTTACAAATGAGGAAATAGGAGTTATTCCAGTAGCTTTAGATCAGGTTAATATTGGCGATGTAGCAAGAATAAAAGGCAGGGACGTTAAAGTCCTTTATATTGTTGGAATTAATGATGGAGTTCTGCCATCTTCAAAGAAAGATGAGGGAATATTATCTGATAATGATAGAAATATTTTAAGTGAAATGGGCGTAGACTTAGCTTCAACTACAAGAAATAAAATATTTGAAGAGCAGTTTTTACTATATACAGCATTAACAATAAGCAGTGATTATTTGATGTTGTCATATCCTATGGCTGATTTTGAAGGAAAGTCATTAAGACCATCAATTGTAATACCAAGAATAAAGAAAATACTTCCTAATCTTGTCGAAGAAAGTTCGTTATATGATTTATCCGGAAGAAGGGATAAATTAAATAAGGTTATTTCTCCTATTCCTACATTCAATGAACTTATTCTAGCAATGAGAAAGAGTTATGATGAAGAGGAAGTTGAAGAGTACTGGAGAGAGGTTTATAAGTGGTTTAAACAAAATCCGGAGTATGAAGATAAGGTTAAGAATATATTTAAAGGTCTAGATTATTCAAATCTGAAAAATCAGGTTAATAGAAATTATCTTAGGGAACTGTATGCTAATGAAGATGGAAAGTTAATGTTCAGTGTTTCAAGACTTGAAAAGTATGCTGAATGTCCATTTTCATATTTTGTTCAATATGGGCTTAAGGCTAAGAATAGAAAGATTTATGAATTCACTCCTCCTGATTTAGGATCTTTTGTACATGACATTTTAGATTTATTTACAAACAGAGTAAAAAAGGAAGGAATTCTATGGTCTGAGCTTAATAACGACAAGTGCAAGGAAATTGTTTCAAATTTAATAGATATGAGACTTAATGAGCAGACAAATTCAATTTTGAACAGCAGTAAGAGGTTTAAATACTTGTCACAGAGATTTAAGAGAGTTATTTCTAAATCAGTTACAGTTATGGCAGAACAAATTGGCAAAGGTGAATTTGAGGTATTCAAAACTGAATTTGATTTTGGAAGCTATAAAACAGGTGAAGCCATTACTTTAGATTTACAGAACAATGAAAAGGTATATCTTCAAGGAAGGATAGATAGAATTGATACCCTTGACCTCGATGGGCAGACTTATGTGAGAATAATCGATTATAAGACAGGAGCAAAGAAGTTTGATTTAAATGAGCTTTATTATGGATTACAGATGCAGCTTTTAGTTTATCTTGATGCTATTATTAAAAATTCTAAATACATTTTAGAAAAACAGGTTATACCTGGAGCAGTATTATATTTCAAGGTTGACGATCCTATTATAAAGAGCAAAAAAGAAATGACTGCAGAAGAAGTTGAAACTGAAGTTCTGGAAGAACTTAAGCTGAAGGGACTTGTACTTAAAGATGCAAAAGTTGTTAAAGCTATGGACAGAGATATTGAAGGATATTCATTAGTAATACCAGCAGCATTTAAGAAAGATGGAGATTTTAAATCAACAAGCGATGTAGTAACTGAAGAAGAATTTACTTTACTAAGGGAATATGTAAATAAAAAGATGATTTCTTTATGTGAAGATATGCTGTGCGGAGATATTAAAATTGAACCTACAAAGCAGGCTAACAGAAGCTATTGTGAATATTGTGATTTCTCATCAATATGTCAGTTTGATACAAGTATAAAGGATAATAAATACAAGACTGTGTGCAAAAAATCAAAATCTGAAATCTGGGAGAACATCAGGAATGAAGTTAAATCTACAGATGAAGAGACACAATAAGTTAAAAATGAGAAAAACAATATTGAGAACAGAATGATAGGAGATGTGGTAAATGAGTGGAACAAAGTGGACGAAAGAACAGCTCAGTGCAATTGAAACTAGAAACTGTAACCTTCTTGTTGCAGCAGCAGCAGGTTCAGGTAAAACTGCCGTTTTAGTTGAAAGAATTATAAGGATTATAACAAATGAAGATAATCCAGTTGATATAGATAAACTATTAGTTGTTACATTTACAAATGCAGCAGCAGCAGAAATGAGAGAAAGAATAGCGGCAGCTATATCAAAGGCTTTAGATAAGGAACCTACATCAAGGAACCTGCAGAAGCAGCTTGTATTATTAAATAGAGCTAATATAACAACTATGCATTCATTCTGTCTTGATGTAATAAAAAATAACTTCCATAAGATAGATTTAGATCCTTCATTCAGAATTGGAGATCAGACTGAAGGAATATTGATTAAAGACGAAGTGATCCAAGAACTCTTTGAAGAAAAATATGATGAAGATGATGAAGAATTCATAGAACTTGTAGAAGCATTTAGCAGCTATAAAAGCGATGATAATTTAAAGGAACTCATACTTGATATGTATAATTTCACTATGTCTGGACCATGGCCTGTAAAGTGGCTTAAGGAAAGTGCAGAAGCATTTAATATAAGCACCCAGGAAGAATTGGATAACAGCAGGTGGGTAAAGATACTGAAGGAAAGCATAGGAGTTGAACTTGAAGGATATATTAAGATGCTTAATAAGGCTGTTGAGATAATAAATGAAACAGATGGTCTTGAACCGTACCTTGATACGTTTTTAAATGAACTCTATTCAATAGAAAAGGCCTATGAATCAACTGATTATGGACTTGATGAGATTTATACAGCTTTATGTGCAATATCATTTGGAAGGCTTAAATCTATAAAGAGAGATAAGGTATCAGATGAAAATGCTCAGGACACAGTAAAGAGTATAAGAGATGATATAAAGAAGAAAATATCAGAATTAATAAATAACACTTTTTCTGTAACACCTGAAGAAATGCTTATAAATATAAAAGGGGCATATCCTGATATTAAAAAGTTAACAGAACTTGTTCTAGAATTCGGAGAAAGGTTCAGCAAAAAGAAAAAGGAAAGGAATATTCTTGATTTTAATGACCTTGAGCACTTGTGTCTTAAGATATTAAGCGAAACAGATGAAGATGGAAACATAGTGCCATCAAAAACTGCTATGGAATTCAAAAGCCTATTTGATGAAGTTCTTGTTGATGAGTATCAAGACTCTAACAATGTTCAGGAAGCAATAATAGGACTTGTTTCAAGACGAAATGATGAATTCCACAATGTATTTATGGTTGGAGATGTTAAGCAGAGTATATATAGATTCAGACAGGCAAAGCCTGAGCTTTTTATGGAGAAATATAATAATTATAGCTTAGAAGGAGATAGTGACAACAGAAAAATCCAATTATACAAAAACTTTAGAAGCCGTAAAGAGGTCATAGATGGAGTAAACTATATATTCAAGGAAATAATGTCTAGGACAGTTGGTGAGCTTGAATACACTAATGAAGAGGCTTTAAATCTAGGGGCTTCATATAAAGACTCTGATGATGAAAGTGTAATATTAGGCGGTCCTATAGAAGTTAATATAGTAGATAAGCGTATAGAGGAATCGCATTCAGATAAAGAAAATAATGAAGAAGATGATTCTGAAAATGAAGAAACAGAAGGAATTAATCTTGAGGGCAGGATCGTTGCCAAAAGAATTAAAGAACTGATGTCTGTTTCAGGTGATAAAGTATTTAAAGTACTGGATAAAGAAACTGGAGAGTACAGACCTGTTAAATATAAAGATATAGTAATTCTCTTAAGAGCAACAAAAAATTCAGCAGAAAGCCTTTTAGATGAACTTGGTCAGGAAGGAATTCCAGCATATGCTGATACTGGCTCGGGGTATTTTGAATCAATTGAAATAAGAACAATAATGTCTCTGTTAAGGGTTATAGATAATCCAATGCAGGACGTACCGGTTATTGCAGTATTAAAATCACCAATAATGGGATTTTCAGCAGAGGATTTAAGTGTTATAAGACTTTTAAACAAGGAAAGATACTTTTATGAGAATATAATCAGTATTTCTGAATTATCAGCTGATAGTAAGGGTAATATTTCAGAAGAACTTATGAATAAGTGCAGAAAATTTCTAGAAAGACTTGAAGTATGGAGAAAGAAAGCACTTTATATGCCAATAGATGAATTCATATGGTACTTATATATGGATACAGCATATTATGGGTATGTTGGAGCAATGCCAAATGGAGTATTAAGGCAGGCAAATTTAAAAATATTATTCCAAAGAGCAAAGCAATTTGAACAAACAAGTTTTAAAGGATTATTTAATTTTATTAACTTTATAAATAAGCTGACAAAGTCATCTGGAGATATGGGGAGTGCAAAAATCCTTGGCGAAAATGAAGATGTAGTAAGGATTATGAGTATCCATAAGAGTAAGGGATTAGAGTTTCCTGTAGTATTTTTATGTGGAACAGGTAAGCAGTTCAATTTAATGGATTTAAATAAAGGCATATTGTATCATGATGAACTTGGATTTGGGCCAGATTATGTTGATCTTGAAAAGAGAGTAAGCATAGGAACCATAGCAAAAGAAGCTATTAAGAAGAAAATGAAGCTTGAAACTTTATCAGAAGAAGTAAGAATCTTATATGTTGCATGTACGAGGGCAAAAGAAAAGCTTATTATAACTGGAACTGTAAATGATGTTCAGAAGAATATAGAAAGATGGATGAATGCTGCATCTTTAGATAGTAGATTAATCCTTCCATCAGAAGTATTAAAGGGAAAATCATATTTAGACTGGATAGGAATGTCATTATGCCAGCATAATGATGGAACAGTATTGAGAGAGAAAATAGCAGGTTCAAATGAAATATCCAAGAATGATGAATCTAAATGGGATATCAGACTTTGGAGCAGAAATGATATAATAGGCAGTAATAAAGAATCTGAATCACTTGAAGAAAAAGAAATTAAATCAGAAATATTGGAAGAAGAATATGATGAAGATATTTATGCACAGGTTAATAGCAGATTATCATATGATTATCCTTTAAAAGCATCAACAACATTAAAAAGTAATATATCTGTATCTGATCTAAAGAAGAGAAATTCTGAATTTATTGAAGAGACAGTTCAGACAGTTGATATTGAAGAAATTGCAGAAAAGAAAAAAAAGTCTGTAATTACGCCTAAGTTCCTTCAAGAAGAAATGGGACTTACAGCAGCAGAGAAAGGTACTGCTATGCACTTTGTCATGAAGAAAATAGATTTAGATAAAGTATCTTCTTTAGAAGAAATTAAAGAACAGATTCAATACTTATATGATAACCAATTTATTTTGGAACAGGAAATGAATGCTGTGAATCCATATAAGATACTTAGTTTCTTCAGGAGTGAGCTTGGAAAGATGATGCTTGAACTTCATAGAGAAGGAAAGAAGATATACAGAGAACTTCCTTTCTATACTGAAATAAGCAGCTTGGATATAGATAAAAATCTTGATGAAAAATATAAGAATGAAAAAGTAAGACTTCAAGGTATCATAGATTGTTTCTTCGAGTATAATGGAGAAATTATATTACTTGATTATAAAACTGATTATGTATCAAGAGATAATGAAGAGGAACTAAATGAAAAATATATAAAGCAGCTTGATTATTATAGTGATGCTTTATTTAAAATAACGGGTAAAAAGGTATCAAAGAGATATCTATATTCGTTTTATCTTGAGAAAGTAATTGAAATATAGAAATAAAGCAAGTATTTACAGGTGAATTGTTATTGATAAAAAATAATTCACCTGTTTTTTGGTTATATGGATTTATATATTTACAAAGAGAATAAATTTCTCATATTAAAAAAAGTACGTAATTTATATACCATAATTATGAAATGAGAATTTACTTTATAATTACTTTACTGCCTTTAGGAATATTGTTATAAATCCATTTAGAATCAGCTATTGAAAGTCTTATACAACCATGTGAAGCAGGCTCGTTTAAAGTATAATCCAGTACTGTAGTTTTATCTCTGCCAAATGGAACTGAATGAAATAATATATCTCCAACAATCTGAGTCCAGTATTTTCCCCCCTGATTATATTTATCAGAGAAGAACCAATCACCCTTTTCCTGAGTTGTAAAAGAGCCTGTAGGAGTTTCTTCTCCAGGTATTCCTGTAGAGCATGGGCATGTTTTTACTAATGACCAGTTATCCTTTTTACCACTATATATATATGTCTTTTGATTGTTTATATCCACGTTTATAAGATACTTTGTATTGCTCTCAATATTTAATGTATTGATGTTTTCTGGAGTTATGTCACTTGTTAAAGCAAGTGAGGAAGCTTCAATAATTTCAGAGTTTTTATCAAAATAAGCCTGCTGTTTATTCTTAATTTCGTATATTTTATTTTGCACATCAACATCATTTTTTATTAATGAACTGTTTTCATCAAGTATGGATATAGCTTTAGTATAATAGTCATTACTTGTTAATTCATCACAGTATGCAAATATATTATCTTTAATATTATTACGCGATTCAGTCATGTATTTTAATGATGAACCATAATTTAAATCTAAACACGATACTTTTGAAAAGTATGAAAGTGCATCAGTATAATCATGTTCAGAAAAACACTTAACACCATTTTTATAGTTTGCATTTGAATTCTTCAATGAATCTGCATATGAAGCTATTTCAGATATTTTGTCAGAAGATATAATATTATATCTTTTAATTTCATTAAGCTCCCATAAAACATTCTCATCAGCTGTGCTTTTATCTTTTATTTCATTAGAGAGTTTTGAAATTTCCGAATCAAAGAATACTGTAAGATCATTTTTTAATTTGAATATCTTTACAGGATTATACTGCTCTCCTGTTATTAATAAGTTATTTGCTTCTCCATAATCGCAGTTTATAAAATTATTCTTAAATTCAGAGAAAAATCTGCTGTATCTATATGTCTCAAAAACTCCCAATGAGAATATAGACAATACTAATAGAATAATATATATAAATCTAGTATTTTTTTTATTGTTAAATTTATTACTAAAATTATAATAATTTAATTTTTTCAAAATAAATACCTCCTCAGTTCACAATATATGCATCCAGTAAGAATATTTGAAATATAATTCAATATACTTAAAGTGGTATAGTTAAAACTTTTATCTATAATATTAACAATAAAAGCAAATAATAAACCTTGATATTTCAAGTATTTTCAATATGTTATAATATAGAGAAATGGAAATGTTTAACTAAGGAACATTGTTGGAGGATAAAATGAAGGGAAAGACTGGATTTTTAAAAATATTTATAACTTCTATTTATGACGTGAATGTGTTTTCACAATATGCTAAAGAAGGGCTGTTAAAGGCAATTACCTATATTTTAATTGTCTGCATAGGAATAGGAATAGTAAAAGGGGGAACTTTAGGATATAGGGTCAGCAGAGGTTTTAGTTCTATTACAAATTATCTGCAGTCAAATGAAAAGAAGGTATTAATAAAAGATGGATTATTAACTTTAGACTCCAATATTACAAATACTGATAATCATATTTATTTAGATAAGGATAAGACTATTAATGAAGATATAGATTTTAAAGATATTTTTTATGATAATAAAATAGACCTACTCCTTTTAAAGGATGGAATAGCATTTAATAATTATGGAAGTATATATGCAGTAAATTACATGGACATATTTAGAGATGCATATGTAAGTTCAAACACTATAATAACTACGGCACATTCGTTTTCTGCAGTGATTATAGTAGTATTTATTTTGTTAAACATAATTGAAACATTAACGAGTCTTGTATTTAATTACTTGATTGTTGTAACAGCAGCTTTACTTGTGTCTATGTTTATGAAGATGGTTGTGAAATATAAGGCTTTATGGTCGATTGTTATTTATGCATCCACTATGCCTTTGATAATTATTACACTACTTAATTTATTAAAGCCCAATATTAATTTTGACTTTACATTTATCGGAGGAACATTCACCTATGTTGTTATAACATTAAAACATATAAAGAATGAAATAATACAGAAATTAAGTAAAGGTAGATTTTGAAGCAAGAATCAAGTGAATTATAATAAAGTAAAAAAGATAGGATTTAATTAAATCAGCAGTTACTGCAGTGTATTAATTGTTCCTATCTTTTTATCATATTTATGTGTGTAGATTGTCAAACTTACGCTTCATATATTAATTGTTATTAGAATGTCGTATTTATGTAATATATATTTTTTATGCTATGGATTCAGAATCTAATTCAGTACTTTCAATAACTGATTCACTAGATTTTGAAGATTTCTTTTGAACGAAATAATCAACTATTAATGCTAGTGCACCATCACCAGTTATATTAGTAGCAGTACCAAAACTGTCTTGAGCTGAATGAAGTGCTATCATTATAGGCTTTTCTATATCTCCGAATCCGAGCATGCTTTCAAGTAACCCTAAAGCAGCCATAACTCCGCCTCCAGGAACTCCAGGAGCAGCTACCATTGTAACACCAAGCATTAATATAAACGGCATCATTAAGCCAAATGTAGGAACTTGTCCTTTCATTAACATAACCCCGATAGATGTTAACACAAGAGTTATTGTATCACCAGCTAAATGAATAGTAGCACAAAGTGGAATTACTAGATTTGCAACTTCGTCTGAAACATTGTTATCTTTTACTGAAGCTAAAGTAACAGGAATTGTTGCAGCTGAAGATTGAGTACCAACAGCAGTTAGATATGCTGGAGTCATTGTCTTTAGCAGCTTTAAAGGATTTTTCTTTCTTAAAGCACCAGCAATTGAGTACTGGCATAATAAATATGCAATTTGCAATGAAAATAATACTACATATACACTTGCAAAAGATTTTAATGTTGTGAATATCTCACCTGTCAATGTTAATTTTGCAAAGATTGCTCCTATATAAACTGGAACAAGAGGAATTAAAATATTCGAAATAACCTTAGAAATAACTGTACTGAATTCATCAAATCCCTTTAAAAGAGAACTATTTTTTATTCTTGAAAGTCCTATTCCAAAAATAAATGCAAAAACTAATGCTGACATTATATTCAATATAGCAGGAATGTCTATTGTAAAGTATGGGTCTACATTAACATCTGAACTAGATGCTAAACTTGCAGCTGTGATTAATTTTGGCAATATTGCAGAACCTAAGAAAAATGCTGCTGTACCTGCTACTATAGTTGATATATATGCTAAAACTGTAGTTCCTAAAAGTACTTTGCCTGAGTTCTTACCTAGAGTTGCAATTCCTGGAACTATGAATGCAATTATTATTAGTGGAATTACAAATGATAAGAAGCTTCCAAATAATGAACTAAAGGTTGAAAAGATTCTGACTGGAAAAGTTATATTTGTACTTTTACAAACAAGTCCTAATCCGATTCCAAGTATTAATGCTAAAAAAATACGTTTTATTAAAGATAAATTTTTCAAAATTATGCCCCCCTAATTAATATGTACTCATATAGAGAACAAATGTCTATCTGTTAAATACAAATATACAGCATAAGATATATTTCGTCAATACTTAACTGTAAAAATTTATTAATTATAGTTCTGTATATTTAAAATTAAAATTTATAAAAAATTTTATAATAAAAATTATTTTTCGTGAACATATATTATATATGGAAAATTTACGAAAAAAGAATTGTATGTGGTTGTTATAAAACTAACAATATGATATTATGTATTTATGGTATATGGGAAAAAAAGTAAAAAGAGAGGCGTTATTAATGGAGTTAATAAAGAGAAATGAACGAGAGCGTAGGAAAGAAAAATTAAAAGAGGAGTTATCAAGCTTATCTAAAGAAAGTATTATAGAAAGATATATGGATTTATATGAGAATAAAGCTGCACAAGAAGATTTCATTTTAAATATATCTCATGATTTAAGATCTCCATTAAGTGTAATATTAGGCATATTACAATGCTATAAAAATGAGTATAATGAACCTAAAATTAAAGAACATATGGATACAATTAAAAGAAACTGCTATAAGATTTTAAAACTTATAAATAATATAATCGACAGTACAAAATTACAGCAGAAGCATTTTAAAATTAACAGACAGAATATAGATATAATTAATCTAATTGAGTGGAATATTTCTGCAATTGATAAATATGCAAAGATGAAAAAAATTTCATTAGTATTTGATACTAATGTTGAGGAATGTGTCATATCAGTTGATATATCTTCTTTTGATAGAATAATAATGAATTTAATATCTAATGCAATTAAGTTTTCACCTGAAAATAGCTGTATTTTTATAAATACATGGAAGGAAAAAGACTTCATCACTATTTCTGTTAGAGATGAAGGTATGGGGATACCTAAAAATGAGCAAAAACTAATATTTAATAGATTCATTCAATCAACTAAAAATAATAAAAATGAATATTCAGGAAGTGGTATTGGATTAGATCTTGTCTCTAATCTTGTAAAAGCACATGGCGGAACTATTGAATTAACAAGCAAAGAAGGTATTGGCAGCGAATTTAGGATTAAAATGCCTATTGTTAAAGTTGCAGATGATTCAAATGAAATAACGCATAGTGGTGATTTTAACAGTAAAGTAGATATTTTTGAAGTTGAATTTTCAGATATATATGTATAGTATAGATATTTAAGTAGCAGAGATTAAAAGTAATATAAACATATATTTTTTAAGAATTAGATTTCAATACTAATTATCGATGATTAACTAAACATATTACTTTTAATCTTATATTTTTTATATAAAATATATTACTTTTCTATTTAAGTGAATTATAATCTTGATTATTATATTATCATGTGATAATATAAAGTTGTTGTTAAATTTCATATGGAGCGTTAGTTAAACGGATATAACTTACCGCTACGGACGGTACATTGAGGGTTCGATTCCTTCACGCTCTGCCATTTATTATTGAAAAGGCTTAATTCAAATGAATTAAGCCTTTTAATGTTTTATTTTATATTCTGCTGAATTAATATACTTAGTATTATTAATTCCCTACATTTTTAATAAATAATATAAAAACTAATATATGTTACACATAATACATAATTTAGAGGATAAATTAACATTAGATATTAAATTACGTTTTGATATGGAGAATATTATGGATAGAATATTGGTTAATTTATTTGACAGACATAATCAGGGGAGTATGCTTGCTATAGATAAATTAAATCCTGATAAAGTTATTTACATAGTTGATAATGAAACTGTTGATTTATTTAAGGAAATCAAGTCATTTGAGGAAAAGATTTATCCTAAAATAAATTTTGAAAGCTATGTTATTGATGAGGAAAATATTTATGAAATAAAAAACATATTAGGTCATTTAAATATTAAAGAGACAATAATCAATGTTACAGGCGGGAGAAGAATTCATTCCTTAGTATTATTAAGTGAAGCCTTAAGTTTAGGATTCAAGACAGTTTATTTTGATGTTGTAAATAAATGTGTATATGAATTTGGAAGGAATATTAATAAAAAGAATTTTGAATTTAAGGATTTAAGTATCAATAACATGCTTAAATTGACGGGTACAAATTTAATAACTGATTCTACAACATTAAGCCAAAAGAGTGATATAGTATCTCTGACTAAAAAAATATATGAAAACCTTAATGTATGGTATAAGTATAAAAAAAGATTATATGATAACAGCATTTTTATTCATGATTTCTATAATACTGATAAAATCTTCATAAGATTAGATAATTTAACTTCAGAGGAAAAGAGGATATTAAATTCATGCTTAATATATCTAAAAGATATAGGGGGAATATATTACAGAAATATACTGAATGAAATAGAAGTAAGGTTTTTAAATGATTATTTGAAAGGATTTATCTTTAAAAGTGGAACATGGCTTGAAGTACTGACTAACATAATTGTAAGAGAAATTACTGAGGTTGATGAAGTTAAAAGCGGTGTTATTTTTTTATGGAAAGAATGCAATAGGAATGTTAGGAATGAACTAGATGTTCTTGCAGTAAAAGACTCAGTATTTATATGTATTTCATGCAAGGATAGTGAGAAATATGATGAAGATGCCTTAAATGAGCTTGAAGTTTACAGCACAAGGCTTGGTGGAAGTACAGTGAAAAAAATTCTTGTAGCAACAAAGCTTCCATGTAAGCAGTGCGTCGTTGAAAGAGCAAAAGCTATGAAAATAAGTCTTATTATATTAGATAAGGATATTAATAAATTTAGAAACTCAATTAAAAATGCAATTTTAAATTAATTCACAAGTTTTATTGTGTATGTGGTAAATACAAAGATTAGAATTTAGAGAGATTCTATCAATGCATAAATATATAAATCTAAATTCTAATCTTATAGCAAATTACTAACAATATTCAATTTTAATTATTTATTTATCTTTCTTCCAATATGTTCACCTAAGCGGATTTTACATTCGAAACCTATTTTAGACTGCTCTAAAATATCATCATCAATCTTAACTTTATCTTTTTCAAAGAATAAAATCGTAGTGGATCCTCCAAATTTAAAATATCCCTTTTCATCACCTTTTTTGACCGCCTTATCAGGAGAATATGTCTGAATTATTGATCCAACACAAGTTGCACCAACCTCAATAGTCAAGATATCACCAAAATTATCAGAGTGTAATATGGACCATTCTCTTTTATTTTCGCAGAAAAGCTTTGGAATATTGTTCAGAGCAATTGGATTAACAGAGTAATAGTGCCCTTTTATAGCATGAGTTTTTGTTGGTATTCCTGAGTCTACAAAATGAAACCTATGATAATCTGTTGGACATAGTCTTAAAATAATACACACACCTTCAGAGTACTTTTCAGCAATAGAATCATCGTTGATAAGTTCTTTTAGACTGTAAGTCATACCTTTTATCTGAACTAGACTTTCTAAATTAATATTTTCATATGCAGTAAGTCTTCCATCTCCAGGGGAAATTAGTATATTAGGATTCTTATCTATTGGTCTTGCTTCGCTGGTAAGCTTTCTGATAAAGAAATCATTAAATGATTTAAATTCATCTATATTTTTTTGTGCTAAAGTCATATCTATATTGAAATCTTCCACAAATGATTTTATCTTTTTTGAGCTTATCTTTGTATCACAGTACATTCCATAAAGTTTAGAAAAAATCTTTCTTTTAGCAAGCAGTTCAGTTATGTTCTTTCCAATAGGAGACTCGTATGTCCATTCAATATATTTCTTTCCTGCTATAAGCTCTTCCTCATAAGATTTTATCTTTCTATCATAAACTTGAATCATAAAAAAATCTGCCAAGCATTATAAAAGAATTACTTTTATAAGTCATTAGTCTGGCGATTATCCTCCATTTCTTAATTAATATACCTATAGTTTATATTAATTTTATCATAAATAATATAAATATCAAAAATTCTTTAGTTAAGCTTAGTTTTGCTCTAATTTTAAAAAATATTATAATTTGATATTTTTTATTAAAGTTATAAAATGATGATATAGTTTCTTTTGTACTAAATAGTGTATAATAAGACTATTAGAGCATAGCATATAGAAAAAGAGGCGATAAATTATGAATAGAACTAAGAGGTTAATATTTGATTCTGCTATCAGAATATTTTCAGATTGCGGATATAGAGGCGCTACAATGGATGACATTGCTTCAAATGCAGGTCTGGCAAAGGGAACATTATATTATCATTTTACAAGTAAAGAAGAGATATTTAACTTTATCGTTGAAGAAGGAATTCAGATACTGCAGAATCAAGTTCTAGAAGTTCAAAAAGAAGAAATTGGTCCTATAGAAAAACTAGTAAAAATAAGTGAGATTCAATTAAGATTTCTTTATGGATATACGGACTTCTTTAAAGTTGTTATGAGTCAGTTGTGGGGAAATGAAAAGAGGCAGGATGAACTGCGCCAAAAGATACGAGTATATATAAAGGAAATTGAAGTCAACATAAAAGAAGCTATGAATGAAGGTAAAATAGAAAGCGATGATTCAGAGCTTATGGCTTATCAATTCTTTGGTGCTCTATGTACAGCAGCGATATACGAATCTATTCACATAGAAAAGATAGATTTAGATAACATAATAAGAAAAACTGTTGAATTTACGCTTAAAGGATTAGGAATACAATCATAAGTTTAATAAGATATAAAATGGAGATGCATAAATAATATGCTTATCTCCTTATTTTTTGAATTTTACACAAAAATAATATAATAATATATTACAGTAATATGAATTATGGTAAAATATATACTGTTATTACAAAAAAAATAGTAGTGTGTATGGAGGAATTTATCAATGATAAATTTAATTATTGATGACAAAAATGTTCAAGTACCAGAAGGTACAACTATCATTCAAGCTGCGCTAGACAATGGAATCGATGTACCATCATTATGTTACTTAAAAGAATGTTCAAATGTTGGTAAATGTGGTGTATGTGCAGTAGAAGTTGAAGGAAAGAAAGCTCTTTCACTTGCATGTTTAACAAAAGTAGAAGAAGGTATGGTTGTAAGAACTAATACTGAAGCAACACAAGAAAGAGTAAAGATGAGAGTGGCTGCTTTACTTGACAAACATGAATTCAAATGTGGACCATGTCCTAGAAGAGAGACATGTGAATTCTTAAAATTAGTAATTAAAACAAAGGCTAAAGCAAACAAGCCATTTTTACCAGCTGATAAGACAGAATTCTTAGACGAAAGAAGTAAATCAATAACAATTGACAGAAGTAAATGTGTCTTATGCGGCAGATGTGTAGCAGCATGTAAAGAAAAGACTGGAACTGGAAATATCGAAATTGTAGGTAAAGGTTCAGAAAGAAAGGTACAAGCTGTTGAAGGTAAATGTTTTGATGAGACAAATTGTTTATTATGTGGTCAATGCGTAGCTGCATGTCCTGTTGCGGCATTATCTGAAAAGCCACACATAGATAGAGTTAAAGAAGCTTTAGAAGATCCAGCTAAACATGTAATAGTTGCTATGGCTCCAGCAGTGAGAGCAGCTATGGGTGAATTATTTAAAATGGGATATGGAGTAGATGTTACAGGTAAATTATATGCTTCATTAAGACAATTAGGATTTGATAAAGTATTCGATATCAATTTTGGTGCTGATATGACAATAATGGAAGAAGCAACTGAATTTATAGAAAGAGTTAAGAATAACGGACCTTTTCCAATGTTTACATCATGCTGTCCTGCATGGGTTAGACAAGCAGAAAATTATTATCCTGAACTTTTAGGAAATTTATCTTCAGCTAAATCACCACAACAGATATTTGGTACAGCAAGTAAAACATATTATCCAACAGTATCTGGATTAGATCCAAAGAGCATATTTACAGTAACAATAATGCCTTGTACTGCTAAGAAATATGAAGCTGACAGACCAGAAATGGAAAACGAAGGCTTAAGAAATATAGATGCTGTTTTAACTACAAGAGAATTAGCTAAAATGATTAAGGATTCCAAGATTAACTTTGCACAATTAGAAGATGAACAAGCTGATCCAGCAATGGGAGAATACACTGGTGCTGGTGTTATCTTTGGTGCTACAGGCGGAGTTATGGAAGCCGCGCTTAGAACAGCTAAGGATTTTGTAGAAGATAAGGATTTAACTGATATAGAATATAAACAAGTAAGAGGATTAGATGGAATTAAAGAAGCTACAGTTGAAATTGGCGGACAAAACTACAATATTGCTGTAGTTAACGGTTCTTCTAACTTAACTAAATTTGTAGAAAGCGGAGATATGGATAAATATCACTTTGTAGAAGTTATGGCTTGTCCGGGAGGATGTGTAAATGGTGGAGGTCAGCCACATGTTGCATCTAAAGAAAGGGATAAAGCGAATATAAAGGAAGTAAGAGCATCTGTTTTATACAATCAGGATAAAAATGCTGTAAAGAGAAAATCACATAAAAATGAAGCATTAATGAAGATGTATACTGAATATATGGGAATGCCTGGTGATCATAAGGCTCATGAGTTATTACATTTAACATATAATAAATAAGAATTAATAAAAGAAACATTTATTTAAATAAAAAGTATAGTTTATAGATATTTTTCTATAAATTATACTTTTTTGTATTTTTAAATTAACAATTATGTCACATTTATTAATTAAATTACATAATATGTATATATATCAATTTAAATAATAGAAAGGATGATATGTATGGCAAATTATACAGATAAAAAAAATAAGTTAGAGTATGCCCGTGCATATATATTACCTCAACAATATAAGAATTTATATAACATTAGTGATGGATTATATATGGGAACAATGTTTGAAGATTTATATAAACCATATAAAAAGGGTCATGAAAAAGATGAATATAAAAAGTAGCAGGGGGAATAACAAATGAAATCATTTAAATTAATGAGTTATATACAAAAGTTACAATTTTACGCTATAGAGTTGAATCTTTACCTTGATAGTTTTCCTAATAATCAATATGCTAGAGAAGGTTATGATAAGGTTTCCCAAAAACTAGATGAATTAATTGATCAATATGAATATGAATATGGAACTATTAGAAACTTTGGTTCTGCATACGTAGAAGATCCAAGCAGCTGGGTAAATCAGCCATGGCCTTGGGAACTTTAATATAATGGAGGTATCTTATTATGTGGTATTATGTAAAAACTTTAGAGTATCCAATTAATTTAAAAGGTAATGATTTAAGAATGGCTAAATATTTAATGTCTCAATATGGCGGCCCTGATGGAGAGTTAAGTGCAGCCCTTAGATATTTAAATCAAAGATATACAATGCCAACTGGTAAATCAAAAGGGTTACTTACTGATATAGGTACTGAGGAAATGGCACATGTAGAGATGATTGCAACTATGATCTATCAGTTAATGGATAATGCTTCTGTAGAAGATTTAAAGAAAGCTGGATTAGGAGGACATTATACAGATCATGGAAGAGCATTATATTATACAGATGCTCAAGGAAATCCATGGACAGCAACTTATATTCAAGCTAAAGATGATGTTATAGCAGATCTTCATGAAGATATGGCAGCTGAACAAAAAGCAAGGGCTACTTATGAATGGCTTATAAATTTAACAGATGATCAAGATATAAAAGAAATTTTACGTTTCTTAAGACAAAGAGAAATTGTTCATTATCAGAGATTTGGAGAAGCATTAATGGATGTACAGGAGCATAATAATTTTAAGTATAAATAATTTATATTAGACTCTATTTATTTTAATACAAATCATTATATAAATCTGCTAAAAAGGATTCGAAATATTAAATCGGTCTATAATAGCAGATTATTTAAATTGAAATAATTATATTTTTAAGGAGATAGAAATTAAGTAATATGATAAATATGAAAATAGATTCAGCCTATTTAAGCTGAATCCATTTTAAAATTATTTATTTGAGAATTCTATGTATTCATCGAAAGTCATAGCTCTGTCAACTATAGAACCATCATCTTTGATGTCGATAATTCTGTTTGCTATAGTTTGAACGAATTGGTGGTCATGAGAAGCAAATATTATATTGCTGTTGAAGTCCTTTAATCCGTTATTTACAGCTGTGATAGATTCAAGGTCAAGGTGATTAGTTGGTTGATCTAACATTAATACATTTGCATTAGAAAGCATCATCTTAGATAACATACATCTAACTTTTTCTCCCCCTGATAATACATTAGCTTCTTTTAAAGCTTCTTCTCCAGAGAATAACATTCTTCCTAAGAAACCTCTGATATAGCTTTCAGATTTTTCATCAGAATATTGTCTTAACCAGTCAACTAATGAAAGGTGACAGTCTTCAAAGTATTCAGTGTTGTCAGTTGGGAAGTAAGCAGTCTTTATAGTTATTCCCCATTTGTATTCACCACTGTCTGGTTCCATTTCACCAGCTAATATTTTGAATAGAGTAGTTACAGCAATTTCATTACCGATAAGAGCAATCTTATCACCTTTATTAACCATGAAGTTAACATTATCTAAAACTTTAACTCCATCAACAGTCTTAGATAAATCTTTAACTGTTAATATGTCATTACCAACTTCTCTTTCAGGTTTAAATCCTACGAAAGGATATCTTCTGCTTGAAGGCTGGATATCATCTAAAGTGATCTTATCTAATAACTTCTTTCTTGATGTCGCTTGCTTAGATTTAGATGCATTAGCACTGAATCTTGCGATAAAGTCTTGAAGTTCTTTAATCTTTTCTTCTTTCTTCTTATTTTGATCCTTAGCCATTTGAAGTGCTAATTGGCTTGATTCATACCAGAAGTCATAGTTACCAACGTATAATTTGATCTTTCCAAAGTCAACGTCAGCCATTTGTGTACATACTGAGTTTAAGAAGTGTCTGTCATGGGATACAACTATAACAGTACCTTCGAAATCTCCAAGGAAGTCTTCTAACCAGTTAACAGCCTTTAAGTCAAGACCGTTAGTAGGTTCGTCTAGGATTAGTATTCCAGGATTTCCGAATAAAGCTTGTGCTAAAAGAACTTTAACTTTTTCAGCTTCTTTTAATTCAGACATATTTCTAAAGTGATAGTCAGTTCCAATTCCTAAACCTTGTAATATTGTTGAAGCTTCTGATTCTGCTTCCCAACCGTTAAGTTCAGCAAATTCACCTTCTAATTCAGATGCTCTTATTCCATCTTCATCAGAAAAATCAGGTTTAGCATATATCTCATCTTTTTCTTTCATGATTTGATATAATCTTTCATTACCCATGATTACAGTTTCAAGAACTTGATATTCATCGTACTTATAGTGATCCTGTTGTAAAACTGACATTCTTGTGTTAGGTGCAATAATTACTTCACCTGTGTTAGGTTCTACATCTCCTGATAATATTTTAAGGAATGTTGATTTACCAGCACCATTAGCACCGATAACACCATAACAGTTACCTGCAGTGAACTTAATATTTACATCTTCAAAAAGCTTACGTCCACCAAATCTTAGACTAACATTTGATACGTTTATCAATCTATTTCTACCTCATTTCTTAATATATTAATTTATATTTCATATACTGACGAAGAGTTGTAGTCGCCAGTATATCTGTTTTTTAGCTTATGTTGCTTATTATATCATAGATTCAGATAATTTACATTTAATTAAATTTAGTTTTACTCTTATTATATAGATGTAAATACTACAATTGACAATTTATACGTGATGACCACCATTGAATGATTAACATTATCAAAATTTTAACTGCTGAATTTTCAACGAAAATTCTATGATAAATTATTTGTTTTAATATCTAAGATATTAATATGGAATTATAATTTTAGGTTTCTATATCTGTTAAAGCAAGCAATTATCTCCTGCTTTCTTGGCATTGCAAGAGAACCCATTCCATATTTCACTGGACTTATTGAAATAAGTCCGTTTTTAGAAATATAATCTAAGGTTTCCTTAACAACATCTCTAATAGTTTTATTATTATTAACGATATTATCTTCGGCAAATTTCATAATATATCCCAATGAATTTATCTGCTCAGAATCAACAATCTGTTCAACTGATCTAAGCTCAATAGTATCTTTATTTATAGATAGACCATCTATACCTAGAGTCTTTATTTTGACTCCCTTAGATCCTGAAACGATAGAACCTTTCTTTAACTTCCTGTTAAAGTCTATGGAGATATCTTTTGATGAGTCAGCGATTCTTTCTAATACAATTCCACGGCTTAAGGATTTTGCTTTCGATGTTACATCTTTTGGTTCATAAGAATCCATTTGTATAACTGTATCTGCAATATCAAAGTAATCTCCAGAGCTTCCAACAACAAGTATTGTAGAAATTCCTAATTTATCATAAAGAGATTTTACTATTTCGATAAATGGTGTTATAGGTTCTTTTTCTCTACTTACAAGCTTCTGCATTATATCATCACGTATCATGAAATTTGTAGCAGAAGTATCCTCATCAATTAAAAATACCTTAGTATCAGATTCAATACCTTCAATTATATTTGCAGCCTGTGAAGTACTTCCACTTGCATTATCAGTACTAAATTTCCTTGTATCCTTACTATTAGGAAGATTATTTATAAATAAAGATATATCAGTATTTTTTATAAATCTTCCATCTTCAGCACGCACTTTAAGCGCAGTTTCATCCGTTATTACATATTCACGTCCATCACCTTCAATATGATTATAAACCCCAAGCTCCAATGCTTTTAAAACAGTAGATTTACCATGATATCCGCCACCAACAAATAAGGTAATGCCTTTTTTTATGCCCATTCCTTTAATTTTTCCCTTAAAAGGTAGTTCAATTTCAATTTCCATAGATTCAGGAGATTGAAATTTTAAGCCATCTTTCAATGGTTTTGAAGAAATTCCACTTTCACGAGGAAGTATAGATCCATTTGCAATAAATGCAACAAGGTCATTTTCTTTGATATAGTTTCGTATATAGTTTTGATCTTCACTCAATTCTATTCTTTTCTTAATATGAGATTTGTTAAGATTATCATAAATAAGAGTGTTATCAACTATCTGAGGTAAGAATTCAAAAAGTATTTTTTCTAATTCTTTAGATAATACTGTTCTTCCTCTTGCAGGAAAACCAACTTCAAATCTTACTTGAATTTCTTTAGAAGAGATTATTACTGAAGTTCTTTCAAGAATTTCAGCATCACATCTGCTTATGCTGATAAGTCCGCTTTTACCTGAACCGAATACTCTTGAAGAAAATTTATTTATATTTGAATAAAATAATCTTGTTAAATAATCTTCCAGAGCAATCCTTTTATAGGCAGTATCAAATAGTTCTAAAGGAAACTTTGCTGTTTTCTGGTCTATTATTATCTGTAATTTTGATGGGGATGCAAATGGATCTCCTTGAACATGATCTATGCTTAAAACATATTTCTTAAAATCATATCTATCGCTTAATGATTTATATGCACCATAGCTCTTTCCATTAATTGAGGAAAGGGATTTTCTTAAATCTAAGGAACTCTTCATTATTATTTTCCTCCTTTAAGATCACTGAAACACTCATCAATTATTTTTTCACTCATACGTCTGTAAAGATTGCTCATACTAACATATGCACATACTAAAAGGAACTTTTCTTCAAAATCACCAAGCTTACCATTGGTATCTTTTACAAGTTCCTGAACACGACTATAAATATCTTTTGATGATGTACTTAGATTTTCTAAATTTGAATCGTATATTTTTAGAAATGCTTCATATATGTCATATAAGGGATAGTCTTCTTCTTTAGAAAATGATTCTATAATAGGATCGAACATTGTCTTTATATCAGTTAAGGATAAGGCACCTTTTAAATTATAAATAAGTCCAATAAGAATCATGTGTTCTTTTGTATATTTCTTATTTTTGATTTTCATAAGAAGGTTGCCTTTAGCATAATTATTAATCATAGTTTTAGTAAGAATTTTATCTTCTTCATTTCTTTTTGTATAACTTAATTTGCTTTCAAAAAGCTGTATAACCTGATCCATGTAAAGGTCAATTTCAGGAAAATCATCTAAATTAATATTATTAGAAGATTTTTGAGATTTTATATATTTGTCAATATCAAAGTTGTTCATAAAATTTCACTCCTTACATAGTAATTAAAACTATGTGTTGTATTATAAGTATAATATTAATAGAAAATGGGAGATAATTCAAGCATTCTCACGAAAAAATAACTAAATAGTTACAAAACAAATAAAAAACAGTATTGCTATATATGTATTTATATGGAATAATCTATATTAAAGTAACATGTAGTTTTAAAAACTACATGAAGTGATATTGGAGGTATAAGGGATGGGAAAATATTTAAGAGAACCTGTTAATGGATTAACTCATATGATTGGAGCTATATTATCATTTGTTGCGTTGGTAGCAATGCTTATAAAGTCATATTTGAGAGGATGTTCACTTACTACATTTTATTCAGTATTATTTTTTGGAGTAAGCATGATTCTATTGTATAGTGCATCAAGTATATATCATTCAGTCATAAGCAGTGAGAAAGTGATAAAGGTACTGAAAAGACTTGATCATTCAATGATATTTATTTTAATAGCAGGATCATATGCTCCATTTTGTTTAGTAGCATTGAGTGGAAATATAGGATTTAATTTATTTTTAGCAGTAACAATATGCGCAGTGATTGGAATAATATTCAAGATATTCTGGGTAACATGTCCTAGATGGTTAAGCAGTGTGATGTATATAGGTATAGGATGGTTTGCTATATTTGCAATATATCCAATGTCGAAGGTCCTTCCAGTAGCAGCTTTAATATACCTTATTTTAGGTGGCGTAATGTATACAATTGGAGGAGTAATTTATGCATTAAAAACTGAAAAGATAAGAATTGGTGTTTTTGGAAGACATGAAATATTTCATTTATTTATAATGGCAGGTACTCTATGTCACTTCATATGTGTATTCTGCTATGTAATATAAAAATAAAATCAATATAATATTAATTAGAAAAAGGGATTCAATTTATAATCTAATTGAATCCCTTTTGGGTTAAAATATTATGTTTGCACAAAGAACAATTATAGGTAGACTTACAAGAGTTCTTTCTAAGAATATTAATATTAAATCTATAAGCTTTACAGGAATTTTTGAACCTAATAAAAGTCCTCCAACCTCTGACATATAAATAAGCTGTGTAACAGATATGCATGCTATTATAAATCTTGTCATTTCATTAGTTATTGTTGAAGCAAGTACTGAAGGAATAAACATATCAGCAAATCCAACAACAAGCGTCTGAGAAGCTGCAGCTGCTTCAGGAACACCTAATAAATTAAGCAGTGGGATAAATGGAGTACCTAACACTTCAAAGAATGATGTGTACTCTGCAATTATCAATGAAATTCCACCCATAGCCATAACTATTGGTAAAACACCAAACCACATATCTATAACATTTTTGATTCCATCTGTAAAGAATTCCTTAATACTGAAATTTGATTCAGCTTTTTCAACTGCTTTTTCAAGACCATATGTAAATGCATTGTATCCTGCTGGGATAGTATCCATGTCCTTTTTTGGAGCTGACCCATTAATATATGTATTAGATTTTCTTGATAAAGGAGGAATTCTTGGAACTATTATAGCTGCAATTATTCCTGTCAGTGTAACAGTCAGATAAAATGGAACGAACATGTGGCCAAGACCAACCTGAGTAATAACCATTAAGCTGAAAGTTATTGATACAGCAGAAAATGATGTTCCTATAATTGAAGCTTCTTTTTTTGTGTAGAATCCTTCTTCAAACTGCTTGCTTGTTAAAAGTATACCTATAGTACCGTCACCAAGCCATGAAGTGATACAATCAATTGATGATCTTCCAGGAAGCTTGAATATAGGTCTCATTACTTTTGTTAATAAAGCTCCTACAAACTCTAATAAACCATGGTTAAGCAGTAGTGGTAAAAATAAACCTGCAAATAAAAATACTGATACAAGTAGAGGTAAAAGGCTGAATAAAACCATGCCGCCTGTTGCATCAGACCATATGAAGTCAGGTCCGATTTGTAAATAAGTAAGCACTGATAAAATCATTCCTATTATTCTTCCTGTCATCCATATTGGAGTTACATTGAATAATGAGTTTATAGTTTTATTTTCTGTTTTAAAGATTTTAATAAGAATACTTCCTATAGCAGAAATTGAAATTAAACAAGTAACTATTAATGGAAGTAAATCATTAAGAAGTCCTACTACATAATTAGATAAAAATGCAATTGGGATAGTAAACTGTCCTTCTATTTTAAAGGGTGTCATAAATAGCAGAACTCCAATTAATGAAGGGATAATAAATTTTAACAATGAAGATATTCTATAATTAGACTTTGAATTATTATTCATTTTTATCACCTTTTCTTTTATAAATATACAATATGTATTATTCTAATATATAAAAACAAAAAAAGATAGTATTATTTTATAGGAAATTTAAGTATTTATTCAGAAATATTAAAAATACAGGAATAATCAATACTTGCTTAGATATATATGTGTAAAAATAATCAGACCGTAGTCTATATTGATAAGCTATATTTAGTATAGTAAGATAAATTATAGATATAAATAAAAATTTGAGGAGATGTAGTTATAATGGGCTTTCGTGAAAATTTAAAAAATGCAAAAAGAATAGTAGTAAAGGTAGGAACATCAACTTTAACATATGATAATGGTAATATCAATCTATGCAGAATAGAGAAATTAACTCGAGTAATTTCTGATATTGTCAATTGTGGTAAAGAAGTTGCACTTGTATCGTCAGGAGCAATAGGTGTTGGTGTAAGCAAATTGAAATTAAAAGAAAAGCCCGTAACTATAAGAGAAAAGCAGGCTGTAGCAGCAGTTGGTCAATGTGAACTTATGCATATATACAGCAAATTTTTTGGAGAATATAGCCATATAGTTGGACAAGTATTACTTACAAGAGATGTAGTAGAAGATGATCATATAAGAGAAAATGTAATAAACACATTTGAAACCTTATTAGAAAATAAGATAGTTCCAATTGTAAATGAAAATGATACAGTTTCAATAGATGAAATAGAAAATATAGTAAGATTCGGTGATAATGATAACTTATCAGCAATAGTATCAGTATTAACAAATGCAGACTTATTAATCATATTATCGGATATAGATGGATTCTATGACAGTGATCCAAGAAGCAATAGTGATGCTAAATTATTATCAGAAATAGAAGATATAACACCAGAACTTGAAGAATGTGCAGGAGGAGCAGGTTCTAAATTAGGAACAGGTGGAATGGTTACAAAGCTTGCAGCAGCTAAAACAACTATAAATGCTGGGGTGAGTATGATTCTAGCTAATGGAAGCGAGCCTGATATAATAAGAGATATATTAGAAGGAAAAGAAGTAGGAACTTTATTTGTAGGAAAAGCAGATAAATAAATTATAGAATTTGATTATAAATAGACAGGGGTGTATAACATGAATAAATTAATAAGCATGGGGCAGAAAGCAAAGGAATCTTCCTATGAATTAGGAGTTGCATCAATAAACGTAAAAAATGATGCACTATTTTTTATGGCAGAAGAATTGGTTAATGCTAAGGATGAGATAATTGAAGCTAACAAGATAGATTTAATAAATTCAGAAGAAAAGGGAACACCAAAGCCTATGCTTGATAGACTTGCATTGGATGAAAAGAGAATAAATGAAATGGCTGAGGGATTGAGAGAAGTAGCTAGCCTTCAAGATCCAGTAGGAGAAGTTGTGTCTATGTGGCAGAGACCAAACGGATTGCAGATAGGTCAAAAGAGAGTTCCAATAGGTGTTATTGGAATAATATATGAATCAAGACCAAATGTAACATGTGATGCAGCAGGATTATGTCTAAAATCAGGTAATGCATGTATATTAAGAGGAGGAAGTGATGCAATAAACTCTAATAAAGCAATAATAAAAGCTTTAGCAAAAGGTGTTGAAAGAGCAGGACTTCCAAAAGAATGTGTACAGTTAATTGAAGATACGAGCAGAGAAGTTGTAACAGAAATGATGCAGTTAAATGAATATATAGATGTACTTATCCCTAGGGGTGGAGCAGGATTAATACAATCTGTTGTAAAGAATGCCACTGTGCCAGTAATACAAACAGGAACAGGAAACTGTCACATTTATGTTGATGAATCATGTGATTTTGAAATGGCTGTAAATATAGCTGTAAATGCAAAAGCACAAAGGCCATCAGCCTGCAATGCAGCAGAAAAATTATTAGTAAATGAAAAAATAGCAAGGGATTTCTTACCACTAGCAGTTAAGGCATTAAGAGAAAATAATGTGACTTTGAGAGGTGATGAAGCTGCTCAGGTAATTATTGATGATATTGAAAAAGCTGATGAAGATGACTGGGGAAAAGAATACTTAGATTATGTTATGGCAGTTAAGATTGTAAAAGATGTTGATGAAGCAATTAACCATATAAATAAATATGGAACAGGTCATTCAGAAGCAATAATAACTGAAAGTTATAAGAATTCTCAAAAGTTCCTTCAGAGAGTTGATGCAGCTGCAGTTTATGTAAATGCGTCAACAAGATTTACTGATGGAGGTCAATTTGGATTTGGAGCTGAAATTGGAATAAGTAATCAGAAGCTGCATGCAAGAGGACCTATGGGACTTAAAGAATTAACAACAATTAAATATATTATTTATGGAAATGGTCAGATAAGATAATAAACATGATGATTTTTACTCAGGGATTATATAAGTTTAATCCTTGAGTTTTCTCTATATATACGAAAACTATATATTAGCATAATTTAAGCTCAAATACATTTAAAGACAATGATATTTATAGTATAATTACATTTGTGAAAACGTATTAATAAGGATGAAGATGGAGGATTATTTAATGAAGATAGCATTAATTGCACATGATAAAAAGAAGCCTGATATGATTGAGTTTGCTAAAAAACATAAAGAAATACTGGTAAAATATGAACTAATAGCAACTGGAGAGACTGGAAGACTTGTTTCAGAAGCAACAGGACTTGAAGTTAAGCAATACTTAGGAGGCCCATATGGAGGGGATCAGCAGATAGGAAGCCGAATAGCAGAAAATAAGGTTGGACTAGTAATATTTTTTAGAGATCCTCTTACAGCTCAGCCTCATGAACCAGATGTCTCAGCATTACTTAGAGTATGTGATGTACATAATGTTGCTGTTGCGACTAATATTGCATCAGCAGAGTTATTAATTAAGGAGTTTTAATATGTAATAAAGCTAAAAAGTGCTTATGTATACATAAGCACTTTTTAGAAAACAGTAGTGTAATCAGAATTTTCCTGGGTCAGTTCAGAATGGAACTACTGTAACTGCCTAAAAATTCTGAAAATTTATGTAATTAAATAATAACATATTTTCACTAAAAAAACAATTGTTTATGATATATTTATTTAGTATAGAGTATATAAAATTTTGTATAACAAAATGATGTGCATAAATATAAAAATTCATTATATATTTATATAGAGAGTTTATAATTAATAAAAATTGATTTGAATCTTTTTATGATTTATAAAGATAATAATTATAATAAATATATTTAAGTAGGAGTAATTAAATATTAATAAGCAATATAATAAAACTATATTATATTAATATATTTTATAATCTATATTTTTGATTAATATAAAAATTAAATTAAAATGCATAAGTATAATAAAAGTTTTGAATAAATATGCTATATGAATGAATAAATATGCTTATAATAAGGATATAATAAAAATTTTATAGTTTATGAATAATATGGAATAAAATATTCATGAAAATTAGTGCTAAAACTATCCTTATTTGTCTTGACATAGGAGGGGCTATCTACTAGAATAAGTAGAAAGAGAAAATTTAAAATAAAGTTAAGATGCACTTTAACTTGGTCCTGTGAGGCCAAAAAGGGAGTATAACTATGATATTTAAATATTCAATGGTGAATTTCATAGCTTATTTTTTGAAGCCAAATATATAAGAGTTATCACAGGATAGTGAAGAGAGCAGAATTACTGTATCCCTTTATTATCCTTTTATTTTTATATAAAAGATCTTCGTAAGGTGTAGTTTTAGCAAATTATATTTGTAGGAGGCTTGAACATGAAAGCAAAGCTTATATTAGAAAATGGTATGGTTTTTGAAGGTAAAGCTTTTGGTTATCTTAAAGAAAGTGTTGGAGAAGTAGTATTTACAACTGGTATGACAGGATATCAGGAAGTATTAACAGATCCATCATATTACGGACAAATAGTAACTATGACTTATCCTCTAATAGGGAACTATGGAATTAATCTTGAAGATATGGAATCTGACGGGATAAAGGTCAGAGGTTTTATAGTAAGAGAAAAATGTGATTTACCAAGCAATTTCAGATGTGAATTAGAATTAGAAGATTTCTTAAAACAAGGAAAAGTAATAGGCTTAGAAGGAATAGATACAAGAGCTTTAACTAAGGTTTTAAGAAATAATGGAACAATGAGAGGAATCATTGCATTAGAAGATTTAGATGATGAAGCTGTTAAAGAAAAAATAGCTAATTTCTCAAATACAGAAGCAGTTAAAAATGTTACAACTAAAGAAGCATACACGATTGAAGGTACTGGAAAACATGTTGCAATAATGGATTTTGGAATTAAAACAAACATAATAAGAAATTTCCAAAAGAGAAACTGCAGATTGACAGTATTTCCTGCTACAGCGACTGCTGAAGAAGTGTTGAATGTTAATCCAGATTTAGTATTCTTATCAAATGGCCCTGGAGATCCAGAAGATTTAGATTTCGCTATTGAAAACATAAAGAAGATAGTTGGTCAAAAACCACTAGTTGGAATATGTTTAGGACATCAGTTATTAGCACTAGCTTTAGGCGGAAAGACTGCTAAATTAAAATTTGGTCACAGAGGATGTAACCATCCAGTAAAAGACTTAGAAGAAAATATAGTTCATATAACTTCTCAAAATCATGGATATGTTGTTGAAACATTACCAGAAAACATGGAAGTTACTCATGTGAACATAAATGATGGAACAGTTGAAGGAATGAAGCACAAAGATTTACCAATATATTCAGTTCAATTCCATCCAGAGGCATCAGCAGGACCAAAGGATAGCGAATACATATTTGATAAATTTTTAAAGTATGCACTTTAGGAGGTTAGTGAGAAATGCCATTAAATAAAGATATAAAAAAGGTTTTAGTTATAGGATCAGGTCCAATAGTTATAGGTCAGGCAGCTGAATTTGATTATTCAGGAACACAAGCCTGTGAAGCATTAAAGTCAGAAGGAATAGAAGTTGTACTTGTTAATTCTAATCCAGCTACTATAATGACAGATAAAGAAGTTGCGGACAAAATTTATTTAGAACCATTAACATTGGAATTTTTAGAAAAAGTTATAGCAAAAGAAAGACCAGACAGCTTGCTTGCAGGAATGGGCGGACAGACAGGTCTTAATCTTGCAGTAGAATTATATGATGCTGGAATTTTAGATAAATATAATGTAAAAGTAATCGGAACATCTATTGAATCTATTAAAGAAGGTGAAGATAGAGAATTATTCAGAGATATGATGAATAGAATTGGAGAGCCGGTTATAAAGAGTGAAATAGTAACGGATTTACAAGCAGGTATAGATTTCGCTAACAAAATAGGTTACCCAGTTATAGTAAGACCAGCATATACACTTGGAGGATCAGGCGGTGGAATAGCTGAGAATGAAGAAGAATTAAGAACAATCTTAGAATCAGGTCTTCAATTAAGTACAATAGGTCAGGTTTTACTTGAAAAATCAGTTAAGGGCTGGAAGGAAATAGAATACGAAGTAATGAGAGATTCTTATGGAAACTGTATTACAGTATGTAATATGGAAAACATAGATCCAGTTGGTATACATACAGGAGATAGTATAGTAGTTGCACCATCTCAGACTCTTTCAGATAAAGAGTATCAAATGTTAAGAACTGCATCAATCAACATCATAAATGCTGTTGGTATTGAAGGTGGATGTAATGTTCAGTTTTCATTAAATCCAAATACTTTTGAATATGCAGTTATAGAAATAAATCCTAGAGTTTCAAGAAGTTCGGCTTTAGCATCAAAAGCAACAGGATATCCTATTGCAAAGCTTGCAGCTAAAATTGCTCTTGGATACGGATTAGATGAAATCAAAAATGCAGTTACTCAAAAGACATATGCATGCTTTGAACCAACACTTGACTACGTAGTAGTTAAGATTCCAAAATGGCCATTTGATAAATTCTTTGGAGCTGACAGACAACTTGGAACAAAGATGATGGCTACTGGTGAAATAATGGCAATCGGAGCTAACTTTGAGCAGGCATTCTTAAAAGGTATAAGAAGCTTAGAAATTGGAAAATACTCTTTAGATCATAAGAAATTTAAAGAACATAGCATGGCAGAATTAAAAGAATTAGTTATGAAGCCAGATGATGAAAGAATCTTTGCTTTAGCTGAAATGATAAGAAGAGATTATATGATTGATAAGATAAATAAAATAACAGGTATCGATAAATTCTTCTTAGAAAAAATTAAATGGATTATAGATGAAGAACAAAGATTAAAATTAAGCAAAATTGAAGATTTAGATAAAGAATGGCTATATGATTTAAAGAAAAAAGGATTCTCAGACAAGGCAATAGCTGATATGTTAAAAGTGAATCCTGATGATGTATATAGATTAAGAGATATATGGAATGTAAAACCTTCATATAAGATGGTTGATACATGTGGAGGAGAATTTGAAGCATTATCACCATATTACTATTCAACTTACGAACAATATGATGAAGTTGAAGTATCGGATAAGAAGAAGGTAATAGTTATAGGTTCAGGTCCTATCAGAATCGGTCAGGGTATTGAATTTGACTATGCATCAGTTCACTGTGTAAAGGCATTAAAGAAATTAGGAATTGAAACAATAATCGTTAATAATAATCCAGAAACAGTAAGTACAGACTTCGATGTATCTGATAAATTATACTTTGAACCATTAACAGAAGAAGATGTTCTAAATATAATTGAAAAAGAAAATCCAGATGGAGTTATACTTCAATTTGGTGGGCAGACTGCAATCAAGCTTGCTAATTTCTTAAAAGAAAAGAATGTTCCAACACTAGGAACAACAGCAGATCAAATTGATATGGCTGAAGATAGAGAAAAATTTGATGAGTTATTAGAAAAGCTAGGAATATCTAGACCAAAGGGTAAGGGTATCTGGTCTCTTGAAGAAGGATTAGAAGAAGCAAGAAGATTAAGATTCCCAGTACTTGTTAGACCTTCATATGTAATTGGTGGTCAAGGTATGGAAATAACTCATGATGAAGAGGAATTAACATTCTACTTAGAAAATGCTTTTGCTAAAGATAAGAAAAATCCAATTCTTATAGATAAATACTTAATGGGAAGAGAAATTGAAGTTGATGCAATTTCAGATGGTGAAAATGTATTAATTCCAGGAATCATGGAACACTTAGAGAGAGCGGGAGTTCACTCAGGAGACAGTGTTACTATGTATCCAAGTCAGAATATCAGTAATGATATGAAAGAAAGAATACTTGAATATACTAAGAAATTAGCATTAGAAATAGGAATAAAGGGAATGATAAACATTCAGTTCATAGAATTCGAAGGAAATCTATATGTAATTGAAGTTAATCCTAGAGCCTCAAGAACAGTTCCATACATCAGTAAGGTAAGTGGCGTTCCAATAGTCGATTTAGCGACACAGGTTATGTTAGGAGCAAAATTAACTGATTTAGGATATGGAGTAGATATTTATCCAGAACCAGAATTAGTTTCAGTTAAAGTTCCAGTGTTCTCAACTCAAAAGCTACCTAACGTAGAAGTATGCTTAGGACCTGAAATGAGATCTACAGGAGAAGTTTTAGGCGTAGGAAGAAATGTTAAGGAAGCACTTTACAAAGGCTTTGTAGGAGCAAATATGTATCCATCAAAAGAAAAAGGTAAGATACTTGCTACAATCAATAAGCATGATAAACCTGAATTCCTAGAAATAGCTAAGCAGCTTGCTAAAGTTGGGTATTCATTTGTAGCAACTGAAGGAACTTGCAAGTTACTTAAAGATGCAGGAATTGAAGTTGAAGAAGTAAGAAAGATAAATGAAGAAGAGCCAAATATATTAGATGTAGTTAAACATAGAGAAATTGATTTAGTTGTAAACACACCAACTAAAGGAAATGATTCAAATAGAGATGGTTTCTTAATCAGAAGAGCAGCAGTTGAAAGAAACTTAGGTGTAATAACTGCATTAGATACATTAAGAGCCATTGCAGATGTTGAACTTGAAAAGTTTGATGAAACTAAAAACTTAGAAGTATTTGATATAGCTGGAAATTAATTATAAAAATAAGTCCTTGTTTTGCAGGGACTTATTTTTATAAGGATAATATTACCACGTTTTTCTTGACAAGTGAACATGTGTTCTGTATAATGTAATTAATGAACATATGTTTGCTAAAGGGGATGTGTATTGTGAACGAATTAGGTAATTTTTTCGTAAAAGTAAACTGTAAGAACATGGACAACATTAGAAGTTTGATAATAGATAGAGAAGTAAAATCTAAGGGTAGACAGGATAAATATATTATGTGTGCCGGAAAGTATGATAAAAATGGTTGGACGTTAGTTTTTAGAGCAAAGACTTTTGAAGAAGCTGAAGAATTAGCTAGTTTAAATCCATTCATGGACAGAAAACATAGAATTAATTAATATATTATTTTATACATAGCATAGATAGTAATACATAGATTGATAAATTTTATAAATAATTTTACAGAATAAAAATAAGCTATTTAACAATAAAGTTAAATAGCTTATTATACTTCATAACGAACATCAGATATAACAATTGATAAGTAATTAACCAGATTTATTTGGGATCCGATTTTATCACTATCCTCGCTCTTTACAATATTTACAATTGGTCGTAAAGGGAAATTAGGCAGCGTCTGTTCAACTACTCCTATATCACCATTACTAAGACTTACAATAGTTCCCTTTGGGAATGGAATAATTATCTTGCAAAATACATTAACAATCTCATAATCAAATAATGTACCTGCATTTGACATAATATATTCAAGAGCATCACTTGGACACATAGCTCTTTTATAAGGTCTATCTGATGTTAATGCATCATAAACATCAGCAATAGATACGATTCTCGCTAGATAACTTATTTTGTTTCCTGCAGTTCCATCTGGATAGCCAAAACCATCAAATCTTTCGTGATGCTGTAAAACTGTTAGCTTTACATGTGCACTTAGTGAATAGAACTGATTTAAGAAATCATATCCGAGTCTGGGATGACTTTTTATAACAGAAAATTCTTCTGGAGTCAGTTTTCCTGGTTTCTGAAGAATTTCATGAGGAATAAAAGTTTTCCCTATATCATGAATTAATGCACCTATACAAAGATGTATTAAATTTTCTTTATTTAAATTTAGGCTTATTCCTATAATTATAGAAATAACAGCTACATTTACACAATGAGAGTATGTATAATTATCCATGCTTTTTATATCAACGAGGGATAGTAATACATTTTTATTACTTAGTACATTTTCTAATAGTTCTTCGGCTATTTCATTTATGCTTTTGAAGTAAGTTTGTTCTTTTTGTGAGTATTCACTTAGTTTACGTTTTTCAAATTTATGAACTGAAGAGATTCTTTCAATATCTGAAAAGACCTCTTTTATTAAGGTAATAGATTTCTGCCTTAATTCTGGTTTGATTACATCTTCAATTTCAGCAGAACTGTATTCATCAATGATATAAAGAGAAAAAATCTTTAAAGCTTTAATCTTATCTAAACGAGTACGATTAAGTTCTACTCCAGCTCTTAATAAAACGCTTCCATCAGCAGTATATATATTTTTTCCAAGGAGAGAATTCTCTCGAACACATTCCACAGGAACTAGCCTCATAAATACCTACCTCACTATAACAATAATAATAATTATATCATAAAAAAATATAGAAAATTATAATTATTAATGAAAAAATACTAGTAATTAACGTAATAATAAAAAACACAAGTCAGACTTGTGCCTTTTATTATTAAGATTTATTAAATATCTAAAAGATTCTTCTTGTAAGTTGAATATAAATTCCTTAATTCGCTCATTTTATCTTCAACTTCTAAATATAATCTTGATGCATCTGCATAATCTTCATTTTCAAAAGCTTCATTTAATTTAGTAAATAAACTCTTATTAGTATAAGTATCTTTCATTAATTCTATTCTTAAATTATGAAGGCTTGTCCAGTTAGATATATCTAAGTCTAATATTTTATCTAATGAATGAAGAGGTTTAAATGATCTTATTTCATTCATATAATTTTTTATTACTCTATGAGTGATTTCAGTTGTCCATCTTTCAATAAATGCTAATTTAAAGCTGTTTATTATTGCATCAGTAAATACATTATTTCTCTTTAATGCATTAAGTTTTGATGGATTACTGTCTAATTGAACTAAGTTTTCATAAACTGTTGCTGGAGCTTTTCCGAAATATTTATTTCTTTCAGACTCTGTGAAATCTTCAAAAATGTTATCTTCTGCTCTATAAGCTCTTGATTTTTCAAGATATTCTGCTGGGTCTCCAGCTTTCTTTGAAAGTTCTGTTAATAACTCATCTTCAGTCTTATTATTTTCAGCTGCATAGATTATTCCATCAAGCATTCCCATATAAGAAGCTGCCATTACAAGATAAGTGTTAGAGTGTGGGTTTGGAGATCTAAGCTCAAATCTTGTAGCCATAGGAGAATTTAAATCTCTTATAAGCCCAGCAAGTACTGTTCTGTTTCTTGAAGGATTTTCAGGAGATAATCCTAGTGATGTTACAGTACATATTGGAGCTTCAAAACCAGGTTTTAATCTCTTTAATGAATTGTTAGTAGAAGATACAAATGGATTTATTACTTCATAATTCTTAAGAAGACCCATAATAGCTCCATATCCTACTTTACTTAAGTAATGACCTTTTGGTCCATTGAATATATTTAATCTCTTTCCGTTCTTTAATTTTAAGCTTACACCTAGATGAGTGTGCATACCAGAACCAGCAACATTTTCAATTGGTTTAGCCATAAATGTTACATCTAATCCATTTCTTCTGAATGTTTCCTGAACAAGGATTCTTACAAATAATTCGTTATCAGCAGCCTGAACAGCATCAGAGAACTTCCAGTCAACTTCTAACTGTTCCATTACATGATCAAACTCACCTGAGCTGTTTAATTTAGCTTTTACACCACCAACTTCTTTGTGTCCCATTTCAGGTTCGAACCCATACTTTTCCATTAATATAAGAGTTTCTTCTAAAGCAGTTCTAACAGAACCTTTAGTTCTTGTCCAATAATGTTCGTGTAAAACTTGAGATGTAGATAGTTCATCAACATGAGCTATGTTATTAGGAGTTTTAACCCAGAATTCTAATTCTGTTGCTGATGTTATAACTATTTCATCTATATCATCACAAGTGATGTCAAATGATTTTAATGTTTCAGGATGAGTTTTGAAGATATTCATAAGAGATTCTTTAAATGTAGTAACAGCTGAAGTTAAAATATGTCTAGAATCTACAGCGACATTATCATGATATAGGAAACAAGGAATTCTTAATGTTCCTACAGGTTTATTAGTTTCAGAGTCTATATAATCGTAATTGTAATCTATGAACCACTTACAATTTAAATCAGTTACCATATCGACTTTTGCATTGTCTAAAGTTGCAATACCTGGCAATACTACAGAAGAACCGTCAGTTTGAACTGCTACACCTTTTAAGAAAGCATCGATATCATCTAAAAATAATTTAACAGGTATCTTTTCATCAGTATCATTACCAGATAAATCAATACCTACAAAGGAAACAAATTTAATTTCTGGATGATTATTTAGGATTTTTCTTAAATCCTCAGCATTATGGTTTTCTTTAGAGATAGTATAAAGTAAATTATTCATATTTCCGTTTATTACAGACAATACTGCAATAAAACATTCACATCCTTTCCTATAATGTCGAATAAATATTTAAAAATTAAAATTAATATTCGTAATTATTTATAAACAAATTTTATTATAAAAAGAATAATATTGTCAATAATTATAGAATAAACCTTATATTATTACGAAATTTAGGGATGAAAAATTATTTTCATTAGTGAAAGAGATTTGATACTTTATTTTATTAATATAATTATATTAATATTTATTTCTAATTTTTAAAATTATTATACAAAAGATGGAATGATAGACTGAACTTAAATAAAAACAATATAGATTTATTATTCATAAAGTAATAAAATATTTATTAGATAATCTAAAAGAAGATGGAGTGAGGACGCTTTGGATATTAAAAATAGTCCCATAGGATTTTTCGATTCTGGGGTAGGCGGATTGAGTGTATTAAGAGAAGCAATTTCAATAATGCCTAATGAAAATTATATATATTTTGGAGATTCAAAAAATGCCCCTTATGGGACAAAGGAACTTGATGAAGTAAGATGCCTTACATTTAATGCAGCTGATTTTCTGCGTAAAAAGAATGTTAAAGCTATAGTTGTTGCCTGCAATACTGCAACTAGCGCAGCAATTGAAGAACTTAGAAATAAATATATTGATATCCCTATCATAGGTATTGAGCCAGCATTAAAGCCCGCTGTTAAATTAAACAGAAAGGGAAGCATAATAATTATGGCTACTCCTATGACTTTAAGAGAGAAAAAGTTTAAACAGCTTATGCTTAAATATGATGATGGCTGTGACATAGTTCCAATGCCATGCCCAAGACTTGTTGAATTCGTTGAAAGTGGAATTCTTGAAGGTGAGGAACTTGAAGAATATTTAAGAAGTAAATTAAAAGATTATATAGAAAAAGATATAGCAGCTATAGTATTAGGATGTACACACTATCCATTTATAAAAGAAACCTTAGCAAAGGTTGTAGGAAAAGAAATTCCTTTAATAGATGGAGGTCTTGGAACATCACATGAGCTGCAGAGAAAGCTTAAAGAAAAGGGAACACTTACTGAATCAGAAATCAGAGGAAATATTGAAATTTATAATTCAACAAATGATATTAAAGTCATAGATTTCTGTTATAATCTAATTAATGTGTAGAATTCTGATTGAATTAGAATAATTAATCATATGAGCGTAATATATCTAAGGGCTTTAAATTTTAATTTATTATTTTTTATTTAAACCAACATTGATATATAACTTATTAACAGTATTATTAATTGAATTTTAATGAGAATTTTAGACAATACTAATATTTAAGATTGATAGTTGAAGGGAGAAATTTAAAAATGAAAAATCCAATCGTTACAATAACTATGGAAAATGGAGGAGTTATTAAAGCTGAATTATATCCTGAAGTAGCACCTAATACAGTAAACAACTTTATTGATTTAGTTAACAGAGGTTTTTATGATGGATTAATATTCCATAGAGTTATACCTGGATTTATGATTCAAGGTGGATGTCCAGAAGGTACAGGAATGGGCGGTCCTGGATACTCTATAAAAGGTGAATTTACTTCAAATGGAGTTAAAAATGACTTAAAGCATTCTAGAGGTGTATTATCAATGGCTAGAGCTATGCATCCAGATTCAGCTGGAAGTCAGTTCTTTATAATGGTAGCAGATGCACCACACTTAGATGGTCAATATGCATCTTTTGGTAAGGTAATCGAAGGAATGGAAGTTGCAGATGGTATCGTGAAGTCAAAGAGAGATGTTTATGACAGACCTTACGAAGATCAAGTTATAAAATCTATGAGCGTTGATACTCAAGGTGAAGTTTTTAAAGAACCAGAAATAATAGAAGAATAATATGTTTTAAAATATAATACATATTAAAATAAAAATTAATGTATATTGAAATGTGTAAAAGCATTTTAATATACTTAATTTTTATTAATAAAACAAAAAGAAGAGGGGTGCCGAAAAAATGGCTATAAATTATAAGTGTATACTAGCATATGGTTTAACAGATGAACAGCTTGATAAAATACAGAAGAGAAGATTAAAGGTTAAAGTAGTTAATGATAAAAATGCAGGAGCAAGAATTATAGATCTTCTGTGTAATAATGACATTGAAGCTGCTTGTAATGAATTGCCTGAAAATGAAAAGGCACTTATTTTTAATGGATATAATGATAAAGAACTAAGAGAAACCATTAAATTTATTAGAAAGTTTGTTGAAGGCGGAGTAATTGCTGTTGTTACAGAAAACTCAAGCAAATGGACTTTTGATTATTTAATTGAACATTTAATAGAAGAAAGAGAAGCATACAAGGCACAACAAGGGGGGCAAAGCTAAAATGAGTCGTGTTGGAGAAAATATAAAAAAAGCAAGGGAAAAGAATGGATTAACTGTTAAAGCACTTGCAAAGAAACTTGGAGTTGCTGAAAAATACTTAAATGAAGTTGAAATGGGAAGAAAGGTAGCACCTGAATCATTTATAGATAAAGCTGCAAAAGTTTTAAAGGCAGATTTAAATGATATTAGCATGGTTGTTACTGATCAGGATCTTATGGAAGAAAAGAAAACTTTTAATGAACTTCCTAAAAAGAAAAATGACAGTAATGAAGTATGGACAGATGCCTTTTCATCGGTGTTAAAAAATGTTCCAATTTATAATTATTCATTGTCAAGCAATAGAGGAAACAAGGAAATGCCAGTACATTCTAATAAGATAGAAGGATATCCTCAAGACAAGGTCTTTTATCTTGAAATTGAAGATGATGAAATGAATGGATTTAGAATGCTAAAAGGTGATCTTGCTTTTGCTCACATTGTAAAGGAATTAAGCAATAATGGATTCTTTTTAGTAGAATACAATGGTAAAAGAAAGATAAGGCAAGTTAAAGTTTTAGGTAATTCTAAAGTGCTTTTAATAAGTAATGGGGGAAGTCTTCTTACAGAAACAATGGAAGTAAGAGATATCCAAGTAATTGCTAAATTAGAAAGAGTAGAGATAAGATTATAGTGTATATTAGCTTATAAAAGCTGGAAATCAGAAAATTTTAGTATGATTTTCAGCTTGTTTTTTAACTTTATTTAAAAATTTGACATTAATGGTATATTTAGAGTACAATTTTAAATAAGAAACTGTTGTCAGGGGAGGGAAAAGTCATAATTAATTTAAGAAAATTTATTTCAAAAAACTTTTCTAATGGTCCAAAGGCAAAGGTAATTACTTCATTGGCTGTTGCTGCAGCAATAAGTATTACTTCAGTGACAATATTATCCTCAAGAAAGACACTTACAGTAAATATAGACGGTAAAGAACAGACACTTGTCACATATAAAGGGACCGTTAAAGATGTGTTAGATGAACAAGGAATAGATGTAGAAGAAAAGGATAGCATAGAACCAGCATTAAATGAGAAAATATTAAAGAATAGCACAATAACATTAAAAAAAGCTGTACCTGTAACAATAATCTGCGGAGATTCAAAGGTACAGGTTGAAACATCAAAAGAAACTGTAAAAGATGTATTAGAATCTGAAAGTGATCTACTAAAAGATAACGGAATTGATTTTTCAGAAGATCTTGATGAAATATCACCAGATCTTGATACAAATGTTGAAGGTGACATAATAATACAAGTTGTTAATGTTGAAAAAAAGCAAATAAAAGAAATGGAAACGGTTGCATATGAAACTGTAATTGAAAAAGACAGTAAACTAATGGCTGGCGATAAGGAAATTAAAACTAAAGGAAGCAATGGTCAGAAGGAAGTAACATATGAAGTAGTTTACAAAGATGGTGTAGAAACTAATCGTAAAGTAACTAGCACTAAAATTGTATCAGAACCTAGAAATGAGGTAATTCTTCAAGGGACAGGCTCTATATTAACTGCAAGCAGAGGTGAAGGCAGCGGTAAGAAGACCATGAGCTGTCAAGCAACAGCATATAGTGGACATTCAGCTACATCATCAGGGAGAAGTACTTCTAGAGATAAAAATGGAATTAGTACAATAGCAGTAGATCCAACAGTAATACCAATAGGATCAAAAGTATATGTAGAAGGCTATGGTTATGCTGTTGCAGCAGATACTGGTGGAGCAATAAAGGGAAATAAGATAGATGTATACTTTAATTCAGAAAGTGAATGCAGCAGTTGGGGAAGGAAAAATGTACAGGTAATAATTGTTGCATATCCAGGTGAATGGTAATAAAAGAGAGGGCTTAAGGCTCTCTTTTTTTATTTCTTAATTCAATTTTCAACTGAATAAATGCATTTTTTATGCATATTATTAAAACGTATAAATATTTTAGGATGTGATTATTATTGCAGATATACAAGGAAGATCATCAGCTAAAATAGATGCATCAATAGGACTATTAGCAAATGTACCAGAAGGTATATTAAACAAATTAAGAAAGAAACTAGGAACAAATATAGATGAGAACAATAAGATAGAACTTATAATTTTGTATAGAAGCACTACGGAAGAAGTAAAACAATTTATTGAAGGATTAGGTGGATATTTTCAAAACTTAGAATTTAATTTTGCCATTATAAATGTAGAAGTGAAATATATTGATGAAATCTCTAGAAGCAATTATATACAGTATATTGAATTACCAAAAAGCTTATATGAATCAGATTTAAATGCTCAGAGAGCTTCATGTGTTCCACAGGCAGTATCCACATACAATGTTTCAGGAAAAGGTGTATTAGTTGGATTTATAGATTCTGGAATAGATTATACACATCCAGCTTTTATGGATAATGAAGGCAATACAAGAATTGAATATATATATGATTTAAGTAATAAGGGAGCAGTTTATAATAAGCAGCAGATAAACGAAGCTATAAAATCAGCTGATCCATATAGTGTAGTACCAGAATTAGATGATACAGGACATGGAACTCATGTAGCGGGAATTGCCTGTGGAGGAGGAAAAATTCCTAATGAATATAAGGGAATAGCACCAGATGCTTCCATAGCAATGGT
>JAEWQX010000126.1 GCA_023399035.1 Bacillota bacterium
ATCATTAGGACATTCTATAACAGCAGTTACATTCATCCTGTTTTTTGCTGCTGTTAATCTGCTTATTGTTATTTTAAATCCATCTTTTTCTACTGTACTGTTGATATAAGTTGTGTAGTCTGTTTTAACAGTTTCTTCATAAGCTGAATCTGCCTTGTTTATTTCTTCTGCTGAAACTGGTATAGTCATTATCCCCATGGCAAACATAAAACTCATAATTCCGGATAATGGTGCAAATAATTTACTAATTTGTTTTGATTTCATCATATCTCCCCCGTAGCTTATATTAACAGATAGTATATATCCATTGTGGATATATTATCACATTTTGTTAATTAATTCCATGTTGTATTTATTCTATTTAAAGTGAATTTTCAGCTTTTCTCTTGCAGAGATACGCCCATTATCAGCAGCCTTATTATACCAGTGCTTAGCCTTATTCTTATTCTTCTCTACAAATATACCCTTTAAAAATACATCTCCAAGATACTCCATATATTCTGGTTTAGTCTGTGATAGATAATTACATAAGCCTATGAAAGATCTTCTAGACTCCATATGGCCATTAAGTCCCGCCATCTTATACATTTCCAATGCACCTGTATAGTTATGTTTTCTCAGCTCTATGTTTCCTAATATAAACTGAAAGTCAGTATTGTTTTTTTGTGCCTGTGAATTAAACATCTTTTCAAGTTCCTTCACCTTTTCAACAGAAGCCAGATCCCCGCTTTCTGCTCCTTTTTTGAAAGAATTATATGCCTCTTCATATTTTCCATTGTTTAAGTGATTAATCCCCTCTTGATATGTGCTCATCTTCATTTCATTTGATAAATCTCTTATTGAAATTTTTGTATTGATAGGATTATTGTTACGAGTCAGCTCATCCCTTACTGTATTCTTCTGTCTTATATTTAAACTTTCCCTAATACTTCTATTATAATTATCATTCACAGTATTTTGCTCTTTTAACATAGATTCTTCAATACTATTCGTATTTTTATTATTATTGAATTCCTCAATCTTCTGTTCAAACAAAGTGCCTATTTCCTGTATAAGACTATCTTTTATTGCTTTCTTTACTTCATCTACAACTTCATCTTTCATTTTACTGTTACTGAATACATCATCCCTTTTTGCCATCTTAAGATTCATCTGATCCAGCTTATTATCAAGAATAGAAATCTTATTCTCCAGATACCCTATTGCAATCTTGCTGTCACTGACTTCCTTTGTTATACTTCCGTCATTTCTTATGTTTTCATATAAGATCTTATTTAAAGTATCGGATATCTCTTTACACTGCTTGTTTATAATATCTGCAAGCTTTCTATCTAAGGTCTGCTGGTTTTTTGACATTATATTTATCTTTTCAGAAATATTATCAATACGAGTATCAATATTGCTGAATTTCTCTTCTAGTATATTCATATTTTCTATGAGAGAAGACTTCTCCATTTCACTATTAAGCTTGAAAATATTCTCATCAAATTTCAATACTGCATTATTAATCTTAGAAATACATTCGGACATTTGAGATATTTTTTTATTTATTTCACTTCCATATATTTTATCCACATTGTCCTTAATCTGCTCAATATGATTTTTTGCTTCTATAATGCTGCTGCATTGGTTATTGAATTCTTCTATACTCTGCTTTATATTAACACTGTATTTCTTTATATCTTCAATATATATCCTGAAATCTGAATTATCCATATCAGAGGAGATTACAGCAAGCTGATTATTTATATTCTCAGCATTGATTTGAAAATCATCTATTCCTTCTTTTATTCTGTTAATTTCATCAAGCTGAATTTTCCTAGATTCCTCAACAGCCTGTCCATATTCTCTTATTATAGTTTCATGCTCTTCTGCCATATTCTTTATACTATCTTTTGTTTCATTTAATAATCTTATATTATCATCAAGGCCTGAATACAGACTAACAACACTTTCCCTCTGTTCCTGTGCCGATTTATGTATATTTTCTATTACTTCATTAATGTCTTCCTTATTTATATCAATTATTGTTCCAAGGTCTTCCATACTTGTACTTATAGAACTCACTGCCTCTTCAAGCCTGTCTATAGATTTCCTTGTATGTTCTATTGCCTGTACACCAGCTTCAAAAGCATTAATAGTTGTCATTTTTAAAGTAGTATCCACTTTTGTGCCTCCAATACTAATATTTTTATCTTAATGTATCAATGTTATATCTCGTCTGCCTTATATGTAATTTTCTGTACCTGTTCATATATCTTGTCTTTATTTTTATTCATATTAAAGATACTTTTTTCCATATATTCTTTAAATATCTCATTAAATCTTGCAATTAGTATATCATCACTGCTTTCTTCTGCAATCTTTATTATATCTTCATCTATATCCCTGAATGAATCTCTTATTTCCTCAAAGGTATCTTCATTATTAATCAATGATCTCAATGCATCCGTATATTCTTCAGCCTGAATGTAGCATTCAAATGCATATCTGTATTCACCAATCTCCGCAAGACTATCACCTGCTTTTTTGTGGTTACCCATGCTGTTTTCAATAAATGCTTCACATCTGGCAATTCCATGTTTAACCTCAAATGATGATTTTCTAGCCTTCTTATATGCATCTATAGCCATTTCATACTGACCGTTTCTTTCTAAATGCATTCCTCTTTTATAATGTTCATCATCACTTGAAACCCTGGAAAGCTTTAATTTCTCAAGATTAAATTCAGATATTGTCTTCAGATTATCCTTAAAGAATTCTAGAAACTCTGAATTAGCATCTTCTTCAATAAAACATATATTGTCCCTTGCCCTTGTTACAAATACATATACAAGATTAAAGTAATACCTGTATTCGCTGTCATTCAGTACACTGCCAGACGAAAAAATATCTTTCCACTTTTCACTTAAAGATGTCAATATGTTATACCCCAGTATATATTCATTTTCAAGGCCCTTGTATTCTTTTATTGTATATACTGTAGATTCATTATTCTGCTCTTTAAATCTTTCTTTTTCCTCATCACCTATTACCAATATATCAAGATATGCTCTTTCATCATTTATTGAAGAAAGCACTTCCCTTGAGACAGTACTTTTATTGATTATAAACAGCTTTTCCTTTGAATCCCTGATAGGTATTTCCTTATAATCATGCTTTTCTTCATTTTTCAGCTTAAGCTTTTTAAGATCCTTGAGCCTGTTTGAAAAATCTACAATGCTCCTGCCTGATCTATAGTTCTTTGTTATTGTCCTGCTCTTAAACTTAAGGAGACCATTCCATGATTTGAATATTGCTTCTATTCTCTCTGTCTTAAAAAATGTAGGATTTATTGTCTGATTATAATCTCCTGAAAACAGTATATTCTCCTTCTGCTTTGCTATCCTGAAAAGAAAGTATATTTCCATTTCACTCAGGTCCTGTATTTCATCACTTATTATAAAATCAAATAATGATGTTCCCTTTCCATTTTCATTAATTAGAGCAAGTCTTACTGCGTCATTTTCATCAATCTTGTTTTCCTTTGTAAGCTTGTCCTGATATTTTTCAAATATCCTGTATATATATCTCTTCTCATCTTCATTGAATCTGGATTCTTTTCTCGTAAGCCTGTTATATGTGTCAAAGTCTATATATCTCTTCCTGCATATTTCTTCATCCGCTTTCTCATATATCAACATGAGGTCTTTTGCAAAAGCTCTCATATTCCTTTCATTACTGTTTATTACCGTATTAATTTCTGCAAGCTTTCCTTTTGCTATGTAAAGATAATCTCCATTTACATAAGCATATTCCTTAGTTTTATTTGTGATATATTCAACAAATTCAGGATCAAACATATTTATATGAATTTTTATGTCAATCCAGTCTATAGGCACAATTCCCTTGATTATGCCGCGAATTTCTTTCCATACATCCATAGGCGTAATTTTTCTGCTGCTTTCAATAATCTTCTCTGCCCACAGCGTAAATTCTTCATATTTTATGTACTGAGTTTTTCTGCTTTTTCTCAATATATAATCATTTATTTGATGAAATTCTACATTATTATTTTTCTCTCCATCATATATGGCATTGTAAATAGATTCTGCATCTTTTCTCAGAAAATCTGAATAAGTAAAATATCCAACATGAAATCCACGTTTTGAAAGTTCACATGCCTTATGTATTGCAATTGTAGTTTTTCCGCTTCCTGCACTGCCAAATAGAAAAAGAGGTGTAATATTGTTTTTTATTATTTCAAACTGCTCACTATTTAAGTAATATTTTGCCTTTTCATCTTTGGAATCAATTATCTCATTCATTTCATTAATTGATAATATACGGTTCACTGTATTTTCATAATCATAATCATACTGATAACACATATTGTTTACCAAAAAGTCAAAATCTGATTCATTTTTATTTTGTTCTATAATATTTCCAATGCTGTTTATTGCTTCTGACTTAATCTTTACTATGTTACGTCCTCTTCTTATCTGGCTGTCATGATTGCAGAATTCCAGAAATACAAGAGAATTATATGATTCAGGTCTCAGTCCCAAATATTTCCCAAATGTAAAAATAACTCTGTCCTTTTCATTTATCCTGAATTTAAACATCTTTTCAATCCGTGTATTTCCCTTAATTTCACGAACATACCATCCATTATTCATATTGGTCAGATTATATCCACCGCTTATAAATTCCCTTGCAAAGCTCAATATTTTCCCCAAAATTTTGTTATATAAATTATCCTCAATACTCTTCCTTAAATTCTGTCCTAAAATTATTTCATTTTTCCCACTATACATGTGTCTTATTTCCTTTGTTTAATACTGCTCATGCTTACTGTAATGTATTATTAACTACTCTCTATATTGAGTAGTTAAACACATTTATTCATATTTATATATACACAAGCTTAAATTTATAATATATTGCTATAACATTCATATTATATTATATTTTAATCTATAATACCATTTAAAGAAATTTTTGAAAAACCTGATTCGCAACAAGTTGCGAATCAATCTTCATCACCTTCAGACTTATATTCCAAAAGTTTTTTGTTAAGTTCATCTGCAGTCTTTGAATCTTTTTTATATAACATAAA
>JAEWQX010000187.1 GCA_023399035.1 Bacillota bacterium
GCAGAATACAAAATGACAGTAAAAAATTCAGTTGATGAAGTTACAATAAGTGCTGTACCTGAAGATAATAATTATGAAGTCACAATAGATGAAGGAAGAGCTACTTATGATGAAAATTATGAGCAGAAAATTGATTTGAATGTAGGAGAAAATCCAATTCCAATAAGAGTGGAAAAGAAAAGATTAAAAAGGGACTATATGCTCTATATAACAAGAGAAAGTGCATTTGAAGGTCAGAAAGCTGATGATGATATATATCTTCAGAGATTAAAGATAAGTGATGGTGAATTAAATTTCAATCCTTATAAGAATACTTATGAAATAAATGTAAAAGATAATGTTGAATGGACTGAAATAGAAGCAAATCCTGAAAAGAGTTCATACAAGGTTAAGATAAAAGATAAGATTGTTGAAGATGAAGAAAAATATAAGGACTCAGTTAAATTAAAACAAGGAACAAATGTTATAAATATATCTGTACAGGATGAAGAAAATAACAAAGAAAAAATATATACCCTTATAGTAAATAGAGGAAAGGCTACACAGGTTTTTGATGATAATACTGATAAAGTAGAGAATACTGTGGTAAATAACACCATAAAAGAAGCTCCTAAGTGCAATCAATGGGTAAATTTAAATGGAAAGTGGCAGTATAATGATGCTACAGGAAATCCTTTAAAGAATACATGGTTTTATGATAACAATTATGGAAAAGAATATTATTTAAAAGATGATGGAACCATGGCAACAGGATGGCTTAATTTAAATGGAAGCTGGTATTATTTAAATTCAAGTGGGGCTAAAGAAACGGGATGGCAGTATATTAATGGAAAATGGTATTTTTTATATGATACAGGAGTAATGGCATCCAATACAGTTATTGGTGGATATAAGATTGATTCTAATGGTGTGTGGATTAATCAGTAATATAAAAATAGAATAATATTTATGAAAAATTCCTTATTGGAACAGGATTTAAAGAATAAAATTATAAAATCCTGTTTTTAAATAGGAATTTTTTTAATATTTTTATAAAAATGGTACCAAAATATATTTGGTAATATGTATTATATAGTGACAGTTAAGGAATAAAAATGAAAATAAGGTATTAAAGAAATAATTTTCAAAAAAATATAAAAAAGGTACCCATAATTAATCACTTAACTGTATTAAATAATGACAACATAGTAAAAACAATATACAAAAGTAAATTTAAATTATAAATAACATTTTATGGACAAAATGTATTTAGAGTGATATAATTATAAAATATATTGTAATTTTAGATAAAATACACTGTATATCATTAAGAATATACAAATGTGTACAATTAATACTCTTTACATAAATGTACATGGATGTTATAATTTATCTGAATTGTGTAAAATTTAGGAGGGAAAGAAAGATATGTTTAAAAGATCAACAAAATTAACAGCTTTATTAGTAGCTGCTGCTTCAGTTGCTTCAACTGTTCCAGCTATGGCTGCAACTAAATTAGGAACTAAAGATGGTACTATCGAAAATGCAGTTGCATTCAAAGATGGTAAATACTTATACCAAGGTTACAGAACTGATGATGATGATAACGGATTATACATCGGGGATGGATCTGAAAAAGATAAAATGTTAGATGATGCTGATGAAATTGATCAAAAATTTGGTGATAGATATGTTAGCGTTAAAGATGGAAGTGATTTCTATGTAGTTGACTTAGAAACTGGTAAAATCACTGATGAAGATACTCTTGAAGATTTAGAATCAACAGCTGAAACTAAATTAAAAAATAAATTAGACAAAACTGAAAGATATGAAAATGACCTTAATGAGATAGAAATATCAAGAGTAGGAGAAAACAGATTACAAGATGTATACTATAGCTTTAATGTAGAATCTTCTGTAGATGAGAACGGAAGAAAATTAGATAAGTTTGGTTACACAAATGATAATGGAAAATATATTGATTGTTCATATGACTTAAATCTTTATGCATATTCTACAACAGGTGCTTCATCAGATGGAAAAATGTATAAAGTTGAAGATATAGACGATTCTGCTGAAACTTCATTTAAAGATGAAAATGGAGACAAAATTAAAATAAGTGTAACTTCAGTTGAATTTGTAAAATACATTGGACAAGATGACAAATATATTTACTCAATAATAAAAGTAGGATTAGAGAATGCTATTCAACTTAAAACTGGTAATCCTGCAAAGGAAGCATATTACGTACAAAAAGTAAGTAAAGAGCAAGGTGATAAGGAAGATGATGCTTACAAGCCAAAAACTACAGAATGCTTTGAAATAGCACCAGAATCAGTTTTAGGAAATGGTGATGTTCAAGATGCATATGATGCATTAATGGCAGATACAGCAGATAAGAGATCTGGAGCTGGAGATTTTGACAATGTAAAATATGCTATAGTGGATGGCGTAATATATGCTCACTATGAAGATTCAAGTGACAAAATTAAAACTTTCAAAATAGTTTTAAGAACTAGTGAAAAGTTAGATAGATATGGAAATGGAGTAAAAGACAAGAACACTAGTAAGATAAGTGGACATGTTGCTAGAAAAGATGGAGATAAAGACCACGACATGACAGATGCTGATGGTGAAGCTAAACCATGGACAATTGATGTAAATGGAACACTTTGGTTCATTGATGAAGGTAAAATCTACAAATCAGTTAAAATGGGTGACTTCGAAGAAGTTTACACTTGTGACAGATCTTTAGATTGTATCGATGTATATGATGAAAACAACTTAGTTGCTTGGGATTCAGAAGGTGATGTTTACACAACTGTAGGTGAAGGTTCTGCAGCTGCTAAAGATGAAGCTGAAGATATCTTAGGAGAACAAACAACTGAACCAGCTGTTACAGTTAAGACTGGTTGGGATCAATTAGCTGATGGTACTTGGAACTTATACGATGCAACTGGTGCTAAAGTAACTGGTTGGGCTAACGTTGGTGGAGTATGGTACTACATGGATCCAACAACTGCTGTTATGAAGACTGGTTGGGTTCTTGATAACGGAACTTGGTACTACTGCAATGCTTCAGGAGCTATGCAAACTGGTTGGTTAAATGACAATGGTACTTGGTACTACTTAAAATCAAACGGTGCTATGGCAACTGGATGGTTACAAGATACTGATGGACAATGGTACTACTTAAATGCTAACGGATCAATGGCTGCTAACACAACTGTTGATGGTTATGTATTAGGTGCTAATGGAGCTTGG
>JAEWQX010000193.1 GCA_023399035.1 Bacillota bacterium
AAGGATTTACTGTAGAGGATATTGCAGCGGGACTTGCTTATTCAGTTGTAAAGAACAGTCTTTATAAGGTAATAAAGCTTAGAAATCCACAGGAGCTTGGAAATAATATTGTTGTGCAGGGTGGAACTTTTTACAATGAAGCTGTACTTAGAAGTTTTGAAAAACTATCTGGAAGAAATGTAATAAGACCTAATATATCCGGACTTATGGGAGCATTTGGAGCAGCAATACTTGCAAAGGAATCATATGAAACAAAGGTAGATTTGTCTTATGAAGAAGCAGCAGCAACAATTGAAAATAATGTATCAGCTCAAGATGATACAGATGATAATGATATTAAACTAGATAATATGGAGGAATCAAAAGCATATTATCATAAAGGAGAAAATATACATATTACAACTTTAGTATCAAAGGAAAATGTTGATAAGATAGAAATGAAATCAACAAACAGCAGATGTAAGGGATGTTCAAATAACTGTATGCTGACAATAAACGCATTCCCTAATGGAAACAGATTTATTGCAGGAAATAAGTGTGATACACCTCTTGGAAACAATACTTATAATAAGGATATTCCAAACCTTTACGAATATAAATATAACAGAGTTTTTGATTATAAACCATTAGAGATTGAAGAAGCAAAAAGAGGAGTTATAGGAATTCCAAGAGTCCTTAATATGTATGAAAACTATCCATTATGGTTTACACTATTTACGCATCTTGGATTCAGGGTTCAGCTTTCAGGTAAATCATCAAAGAAACTGTATGAAAAAGGACTTACTTCAATAGTTTCTGAAACTGTATGTTATCCAGCAAAAATTACTCATGGTCATGTTGAAGATTTAATTGAATCGGGAATTAAGAATATATTCTATCCTTGCATTATTCATGAAAGCAGGGAATTTAAAAATGCAACAGATACATTTAACTGTCCTGTAGTAACTTCTTATGCAGAAGTAATTAAAAATAACATGGACAGCATAGAAAAAAATAACGTTAATTTTATGAATCCGTTTTTACCTATAGCTAATAAAGGTAAACTGAAAAAGAGATTAAAAGAAGCACTATCTATGTTTAATATTTCTCAAAGAGAAATAAATTATGCAGTTGATAAAGCATGGGATGAGCAGGATAAATTTAGAGACGATATAAGAAAAAAAGGTATTGAAACACTACAATATATTAAAGAACACAACATTCAGGGAATACTTCTAGGAGGAAGACCTTATCATGTTGATCCAGAAATAAATCATGGCATACCTAAACTTATAAACAGTCTCGGTTTTGCAGTACTTACAGAAGATTCTGTAGCTCATCTAGGTGAAGTTGAAGGAAAGCTTAATGTTGTTGATCAATGGGCTTATCATTCAAGATTATACAGAGCTTCAAATTTCATTATAAATCATGAAAACATAAATCTTGTACAGCTTACTTCATTTGGATGTGGTCTTGACTCAATCACAACAGATGCAGTTTCGGAAATTCTGGAAAAGGGATCAAAGATCTATACAAACATAAAGATTGATGAAGGAAGCAACCTTGGAGCTGCAAGAATAAGATTAAGATCATTAAAGGCAGCAATAGAAGAAAGAAAAAATAAAAATACACAAATAATCACTAAGCCAAAAGAAGTTAAGCCTTTTGTAAATCCAGGAAAGAGCAAAACAATAATAGTACCGCAGTTTTCACCAATACATTTTAATATACTGGAATCAGCTTTCAGGACATGTGGCTATGATTTAGTTGTTTTAAACAATGGAGACAAAGCAATTGATGAAGGATTAAAATATGTAAACAATGATATATGTTATCCTGCAATAGTTGTTATAGGACAGGTTATTGAAGCATTAAAAACTGGAAAATACGATTTAGATAATACTAGCATACTTCTTGCTCAAACAGAAGGACAGTGCAGGTTTACAAATTATACGAGTGTTCTTGAAAAAGCATTGAAAGAAGCAGGATATGAAGATATTCCAGTTTTATCATTGAGCCTTGCAGGTGTTAATAAGAACAATTCATTAGCAGGAATGAACCTTGATCTTATAAAGAAATCAATAGTAGGAATAATATATGGAGATCTTTTAAGCAGGGTTCTTCACAGGGTAAGGCCTTATGAAAAAATTAAAGGAAGTGCAGATGAACTGCATAAGAAATGGACACAAATATGCAGAAAATCATTTGATGAGCCTTTAAAGAAAAACTTCAAGAAAATCATTTCAGGTATTATAAAAGAATTTGAGGAGCTGCCAAGAATTGATGTTTACAAGCCTAAAGTAGGGCTTGTAGGAGAGCTTTTAGTTAAGTTTAATCCTATTGCAAATAATAAAATAGTGAGCATGCTTGAAGATGAGGGAGTAGAAGTTGTTCATAACGATCTTCTTTCATTATTCCTGTCATCAGCAAAAAATCAGATTTTTAACTATAAACATCTTGATGGTACTTATATCAAGAAGCTTAAAGGGGAAATTACAATTAAGCTTATAGAAAAATACCAAAAAGTTTATCTTGATGCCCTTAAAAAGAGCCAGATATTCTATGTTACTGAAAAAATTGATGAACTTGCTAATAATGCAAGCAAGATAGTATCCCTTGGGAATCAGTCAGGAGAGGGATGGAAACTTCCAGGAGAAATAATGGAACTTCAAAGCTGGGGAGTAAATAATGTTGTCTGCATGCAGCCATTTGGATGTCTGCCATCACATTCAGTAGCACGTGGCACCATAAAAGCTCTTAAGAAATTAAACAATAAGCTGAATATAGTTACAATAGAATATGATCCAGGTTCAAGCGAAGTAAACCAGGCAAACAGAATAAAATTGATGCTTGCAAGTGCATTTGATAAAATTTAAGAACAAAATTAATTTAGATTTGTAAAGTTTTTATTGTAAATATGATAAAAAGATGTATAATTAATACATAAAGTATAAATTAATGACAAAGAAGTCAACTTTTATAAGTTGGCTTCTTTTTGTTTTATTGGAGGAATAGTTATGAAAAGATTAAGAAAAATTATAGCAGCACTATTGACTGTATCAATGATGGGAATTTTCAGTGGATGTGGAAGCAGCAATAATGCAGCTTCTTCAGGAGATGGAGAAAAAGTATTAAGAGTTGGAATGGAATGTGCATATGCACCTTTCAACTGGACACAGACAGATGACAGCAATGGAGCAGTAAAGATAGCAGGAAGCAATGAATATGCTTATGGCTACGATGTAATGATGGCAAAGAAAATAGCTGACAAAATAGGATATAAGCTTGAAATCAATAAAATGGAATGGGATGGTTTATGCCCAGGAGTAAGCTCGGGAAAAATAGATGTATCTATAGCAGGACAGAGCATAACTGCAGAACGTCTTGAAAGTGTAGATTTTTCTGATGTGTATTACAAAGCTGATATAGTAGCACTTACTAAGAAGGGCACAGCATATGAAAATGCAGTGAATGTAGCAGATTTAAAAGGAGCAGTATGTACTTCTCAGCTTAATACTGTATGGTATGATATGCTTGATCAGATTCCTGATGCAGACAAGCAACCGGCAATTGATACAGTTCCAGCAATGATAGTATCACTTAATTCAGGAAAAGTTAATTTAATTACTACAGATAAACCAACTGCAATGGCAGCAGCATATTCAAACAAGGATTTAGTATTATTGGACTTTAAGAATGGAAAAGGATTTGATGCTTCAGATGAAGATGTAAATATGGGTATTGCAATTAAAAAAGGAAATACTGAATTAAAAGAAAAAATCAATAAGGCCCTTCTGACTATAAGCTTGCAGGAAGTGATTTCATGTCAGGAGAAATATAATTGATAAAATTTGGTCTGAAATAAAGGAACGACTTAAAAATAACAAAAGGAATTAGCATAGAACTTATTGAAGTAGGGGGGAGTTAATTATGGAGACTTTGAAATCAAAGGTATACAGGAATTCTGATATACCAGTAATTCAAGTTTCACATTTGAGCAAGAGTTTTGGAGAACATGAAGTTTTAAAAGATATAGATTTTACTACAAATCAAGGTGAAGTTATATGCATAATAGGTGCTTCGGGATCAGGGAAATCAACACTTTTAAGGTGTATAAACATGCTTGAAACGCCTACTTCAGGAGATATTTATCACAATAACTGCAATATAACGGATAAACAAAATAAAGTAACTGTATACAGATCAAAAGTAGGCATGGTATTTCAATCCTTTAATCTATTCAATAACATGACAGTTCTTGAAAACTGCATGATAGGCGTAACAAAGGTTTTGAAAAAGGACAAACAAAAAGCAAGAGAAATATCGATGAAATATCTAGAAAAAGTAGGGATGGCACAGTATTTAAATGCTAAGCCCAAACAGCTTTCAGGAGGCCAAAAGCACTTCTGGTTCCATTGCGCGAGCCCTTGCAATGGAACCAGAAGTGCTTTTGTTTGATGAACCTACAAGTGCTCTTGATCCTGAAATGGTGGGCGAGGTTCTCAAGGTTATGAGAGAACTTGCAAAAGAAGGAATGACAATGATAATAGTGACTCACGAAATGGCATTTGCAAGAGATGTATCAACAAGAACAGTATTCATGGAAAATGGAATAATTGTTGAAGATGATGTACCAGAAGTTATATTCAATAATCCTAAAAATCAAAGGACAAGAGAGTTCCTGGAACGTTTTATAAATAGTAAATAAAATATATCAACATATACAGTAATTATAAGATGGGAGAATAGTAATGGGAGAATTTAAAGAAAATAAAATTAAGATAGTTGTTACAAAATCAAGCTGCGGATTATACAAAATAGGAGATGAAATTTATATAAATGGTGCTGTTCTTGATAAAGAGAAGTCTGGAGCTGTATGTCTCACAGCAGTTAATGCATTTTATCCTTTTATATATGCTGCAAGAAAGAAAGTTACAAGTGAAATGATGGGGTTTGAGGAATTGATATTCAGATGCCCGGATTGTGAAGAAGGCGTTGAATTTAAAATTATACCTTATGAAGAATAATTATAGTAAATTATGTTAATAAAAAATACAATATAAAATAATATGCGATATTATGTTTTGATATAAAAGATAAAACTCACAATTTAGCGAAAAATTAATTTGTTTACAGTATAAAGGTAATATTGTATAATTAATACAAGTTAAAATAACTAGGGGTGCTTTTAAAGCTGAGAAAGTAATTTATTACTTAACCCTTCGAACCTGGTTTGGATAATGCCAACGTAGGGAAGTGAGCTTATTATGATATTTAGTAATATGATTATATAAAATAAAGCTGTCTTTCTTATGAAAGATAGCTTTATTTTTAAAAAAATCTTCTTATGTAATCATAAAAATACTTATTGATTCTTAACATAAGTCATATTTTATGGCTGAATTAAGAAGTGATTATATATTAATTGAAGAAGCGGGGGAACATGATGAAACTTAGTGAAATACTTTATGACAGTGTAAAAGAAATATGGAATTCTTATAATGAACATCCTTTTGTAAAAGGAATAGAAGAATGCAATCTCAGTTTAGAAAAATTCAAATATTATATGATACAGGATTATTTGTATTTATTAGATTATTCAAAAATATTTGCATTAGGAGTTGTAAAAGCACCTGACGAGGAGACAATGAGATTCTTTGCAGATCTTGTTAATTCAACTTTAAATTCTGAAATGGATATACATAAAAAATATATGGAAAGATTACATATAACATTTGAAGAAGTTAAAAATACAAAACCTTCTCTTGCAAATATATCATATACAAATTATATGCTGTGGGCATCTCAGAATGGAGATATATTAGATCTTCTTGTTTCAGTATTGTCATGCAGCTGGAGTTATAAAGTAATTGCAGATAAAATAAATGCCAGATCTGAAGCTAAAGAAAATGAATTTTTCGGAGAATGGGTAAGAGGCTATATTTCTGAGGAATATGCTGAAGGGAATCAAAAAATTATAGACTTGGTAGACAAGCTAGGCGAAAACTGCAGTCATGAAAAAATAGACAAACTAAAAAGCATTTTTATCAACTGTTCAAAATATGAATATATGTTTTGGGATATGGCTTATAATAATGGA
>JAEWQX010000207.1 GCA_023399035.1 Bacillota bacterium
CCATTGTGGATATTTATCTCCAAATGAATATGAAAATAGGTACTATTCAGAAAATGCAAAAAATGCATGTTAATCACAAAAACTATTTGTCCAAATTTAATTTGTACTTTTTCTTGACATAGTACCAATATTTGGAAATAAATACATGAAAAAATATGAATAAAATTTATTATTACAAAAATAGGCTGTATCAAATTGAGTTTAAAAAACTTCAATTTGATATAGCCCCATTATACAATGTAAATATTCAATTTTATAAATAAATTATAATGATTATCCCTATACCTGCTCAGCTAATAATCTGCTATACTTATTTTTAATAAGATTCATTACTGGAACTCCAACTATTGTTACTACAACAATTTCACCTGCTGCAACTTCAAGAATCGATAACATCAATGGAAGCTGATATAAATAATTAAGTTCCCATCCTATTATGATACCGTTAAATATTGTTGGCCATAATGATGCTGCAATAAGTGCAGTTTTTTCATTTTTAATGTATTTCCCAGTTATTGAAATAGCATATACACTTATAAATGTAGCAAATGTTCCAAATATAGCATCAACCATTCCATTTGGTCCAAGTATATTTGCTACAAAACATCCAAGTGTAAGTCCTCCAATATAGAAAGGATCAAAGGATGCTAAAAGAACCATTATTTCCGATATTCTGAATTGTATGTTTCCATAGCTTATTGGTGCAAGAACTAAAGTAAGCACTGCATATAATGCTGCAATAACTGCTGTTCTTACAAGTCTTTTCGTTGTATTATTTCCCATGTATAATTCCTCCAATAATAAAATACTAGATTAACTTTATATTATACAGTCTTCAAATACACCACTCTGAATAAACATAACGCATAAATAGAAAGATCATTTATTTAATTTTAAAATAAAAAACGCAGGATAATTCCTACGATAAACAAGCAAAATACAGTGAATTTCAAAAAGCAGATTTCCTATCAATATGAGCTTAAACTGCGTTATCTTATAAGTATAATAAAATATCACATAATCATAATCTCACAATGTTAATTGTCCTGCTTCATAAAGACACATTTAATACTAACTATTTAACCGTAGTTTTATTTAAAGTCAGGAGGCTTTCGAACTGACTAATATTAATTTTTAATTCGATTATGATTATATCAGACAAATCTATATAATTCAATATAAAAATAAATAATTATTTAATAAGATATATTCATAGCCTTTAAGCCTCTTTTAGTATATAAAGCTCATTGATTTTTAATTGATACATACATCTACCATAATACATTTATTTATAATAAAATAAAAAACAGAAAACATAACATCATATTATGTTCACTGCTTATTATTATATCTAATATTTACTTAATTGCTTTTATTCTTCAATAAATTCGATTACGCCCTTGTCTAATCTTGCAATTCTAGCTAATGAGTAGACATCATATCCCTTTTCTTCAAGTATCTTTGGTCCTGGCTGGAATGATTTTTCTATTACTATTCCTATTCCTCCAACTTTGGCTCCTGCTTGCTCAACTAATCTTGCTGCTCCAAGTGCTGCTTCACCGTTTGCTAAGAAATCATCTATAATAAGTATGTTGTCATCTTCATTTATGTACTTCTTTGATAATGTAAGTTCATAATCACTGCCTTTTGTAAATGAATGAACTGTTGTCTGATATACATCACCATTTAATATTTTAGAGCCCTGCTTTTTAAGTGTTACCATTGGAAGGTTCATCTGCATTGCTGTCATCACTGTTGGTGCAATTCCTGAGCTTTCAATTGTAAATATCTTTGTTATATTATGATTCTTGAAATATTCCTTGAAATATGTACCAATTTCATACATTAAGTGTGGATCTACCTGATGATTTAAAAATGAATCAACCTTTAAAACTGTTTCAGATAATGCATTTCCTTCTTCTAATATTTTTCTGCGTAAGCTTTCCATATCCTTTTCTCTCCTATTCCTGTTTCCATGTGAACTATTCTGTATATTTTTCAAAAGTTTTTCTTTTGTTATATTCTAATTACTTGTTTTATTGTATTCCTACTTCTTATCTTTTACTTCTTACCTGTTACTTACTATCTCTTACTTTTCACATTTAGCACTGCTTTCATTATCCCTTAGCAGCATATTTAATAAAAATGCTGCAATTGTTCCAGTTGAAATCCCTGAGCTGAATATCATGCTCATCCATTGTGGAAGGCTTGATAATATTTCTGGTCTGAATGTAACTCCTAATCCTAATCCTATAGACGTTGCAATTATTAAAAGATTTCTATTAGTTAATTTTACGCTGCTTAATGTCTGAATTCCTGTTGCTGCAACTGTACCAAACATAACTATTCCTACTCCTCCAAGTACCGGTTGAGGCATTATGTTTATAAGTGCTGCAAACTTAGGGAATAATCCTAAAATAACAAGAAGTATACCTGCCATAATTGCCACATATCTGCTTGCTACTTTTGTTAATGGAATTACACCTACATTCTGACTGAATGATGTATTAGGCAACGTTCCAAGGCATCCTGCAATGGCACTTCCTACACCATCTGCTAAAACTCCGCTTCCTATCCTCTTTGAATCACCCTTGATTCCTGAAACCTGGCTTACAGCCTTAAGGCATCCTACTGTTTCAATTGTTGTAACAAGATATGCTGGAATAAATGGTATTACATATTTTAAATTAAAATCTACACCATGCTGGAATATTCTTGGCAGTGACACCCAGCTTGCTTCTCTTACGCTTGAAAAATCAACCATGCCAAGAGGTATACATACTATGTATCCTGCAATCATTCCAATAAGTATTGATGCTGAACTTACGATTCCTTTTCCATAATGATTAAGGCATATTGTAAGTATCATTACAAATGCTGTAATGGCAATATTTCTTAAGCTGCCGTAATCTGCCGCTCCGCTTCCACCTGCTGCCCAGTCTATTGACACTGGAAGAAGTGTAAGTCCTATAAGACATATTACTGTACCAGTAACAAGTGGCGGGAAGAATTTCATTATAGGCTTAATAAAGAAGCTTAATACTATTTCCACTAAAGAACCTAAAATCGTTGCACCAATAATACCTGGGAGCCCTGCAACTGATCCTACTGCAATGGCAGGTGTTGCAAACGTGAAATCCGTACCCATAATACATGCAGTTTTTGATCCAACAGGACCTATACCTTTTGCCTGAATAAATGTGGCAATCCCTGCTGCTAGGATTGTGGCACTCATAAGTGCTGTTGAAGTTGCAGCATCAAAACCTAGTGCACTTCCTATAACAAGTGGAACTACAATTATACCTCCAAATGCTGCAAATATATGTTGAAGTCCAAGCAGTATCTGCATTGAAAGCTTTGGTTTGTCATTAATGCCGTACATCAATTTTATGCCACTTTCGTAATAATCATTTTTTACTTCTGATAATTCATTTGAATTTTCTTTTGTAAATTTCATTTCATTTTCTCCTATATCTTATCATCGTTCCGTTAAGTTATATGAACATTGCTCTTCTCAATCAAAGTGAATACAATAAGTTTGCCTAGAACTAAATATCCCCCTTGAAAGGAGAAGAACAATGAACAAAACAAAAGTAAAATGTCCTCGCT
>JAEWQX010000024.1 GCA_023399035.1 Bacillota bacterium
AAAGACTTATTCCAACTCAAGATCAAGGCAAAAAGATAAAGAAAGATGTTTTAGAAGAACTAGAAAAAATAGATTTAAAAAATAATGATTATACAGACATGTATGGGATTGGTGGAAGTATTAGAGGAAATTTCAAATTAAGTCAGGATTTCTTTGAATTAGAGAAAGATAATAAAGAAGTAACAAGGAAAAACATAAAGAAATTAATAGATATTTTTGAAGATAAACCTGAAATAGCAATTTCAGAAATACTTGAAGTTGTACCAGATAGAATACATACTATTCCAACAGGAATGATAATTTTAAAAACAATTATGAAGTTTTATGGCTGTAAGGTTGTAAAGTTAAGTGAATATGGAATAAGAGAGGGGTATCTTATAGAAAATGTAATAAATAATAAAGACGAACATAAAAAAGATGACAGTAGCAAAGAAGATACTCATATTAAAGAAAAGTCTCATACTCTAATTTCTGATCAAAATGTAGTTAAGAATAAAGAAAATATCAAGATTAAGGAAAAACATAAAGATAGTTTAATTGTTAAAAATGACAGTATAGATGATTCCAGATTTAAAGATTCTGTAATAAATCATGAAACAGATAAAGCTAAAGAAGTTATTGATAAGAAAAAATAAGTAATAATGTTATAAACAAATGAAAGGAGCGATAATAAAAAAGAATGATAAAAAATTTGAATATACTCAAAATAGAGAATTATCATGGCTGAAATTTAATGAGCGTGTTTTGGAAGAAGCAGAGGATAAAGAAGTACCGCTTTTAGAAAGATTAATGTTTGTATCCATATTTATCAATAATCTTGATGAATTCTTTATGGTTAGAGTAGGAAGTTTGTTTGATTTATCAATTCTTCATGAAAATAAAATCGATAATAGATCAGGAATGACACCTAGTGAGCAGCTTAATAGTATTTATGAAGAGGTTAAACCATTATATAGAAAAAAAGAAAAAATTTATTATGAGATAGAAAATAATCTAAAATCTTACGGAATATCATCAGTTTCTATAAATGAATTGAATAACACTGAACGTGATTATGTAAAGCAATATTTTAAACATCAGATATTACCTATATTATCACCACAAATAATCGATACACATCATCCTTTTCCACATTTACTTAATAAGGTTATAAATATAGTAACAATTTTAAAGAGCAAAGGTAAATCAGTTTTTGGAATAATACCAGTTCCATCTACAGTGCCAATATAATCTTTTTACCAGAAAGTGAAGAAATTAAGTATATAAACACAGAAAAAATTATTTTAGAATATGTAGATGAAGTTTTTGATATGTATAATGTAGTGGAAAAGAATTATATTTGTGTTACGAGAAATGCAGATATAGATATTACAACTGAAGATGATGATTCATTTGATATTGACGAAGATTTAGGGTATATGATGAGAAAGATTTTATCAAAACGTGAAAGATTATCTGTAGTAAGATTAGAAGTTGGACAAGAATTTAGCAAGAAATTCGAAGATTTCGTTTGTAAAAAGTTTAAAATAAATAAGAAGCAGATATTTTATACTAAATCACCAATGAAAATAGATTATATACAAGCTATAAAAAGTAAAATGTCTTTAGCATTAAAAATAAAATTAAGTTATACAAGTTTTTCGCCACAAAAATCAAATCAATTATTATTAGACCAAAGTATTATGGAACAAGTGAAACAAAAGGATATATTACTTTCTTATCCATTTGAAAGTATGAAACCTTTTCTACAAATTGTAAAAGAAGCAGCTAATGATCCAGCTGTAGTGTCAATAAAAATATGTATATATAGATTAGCAAAGAAAGCAAGACTTGTAGAATATCTATGTGAAGCCGCTGAAAATGGAAAAGATGTTACTGTATTGATCGAGTTGCGTGCAAGATTTGATGAAAAGAATAATATAGATTGGTCTGAGATACTTGAAGAAGCGGGATGTAGAGTTGTTTATGGATTTGAAGGATTTAAGGTTCATTCTAAAATTTGCCTTATAACTAAAATGGAAAAAGATCAAATTACATATTTTACTCATATCAGTACTGGGAATTTTAATGAAAAAACAGCAGAGCTTTACACAGATTTATCATTATTAACGTCAAATAAAATGATTGGCAGAGATGCTGTTAATTTCTTTAAGAATATGGCAATTGCTAATTTAAATGGATTGTATAATTTATTGTTAGTGTCACCATTTGAATTAAAAAACAAAATAATATCATTGATAAGACAGGAATCTGATAAAAAGGAAAAGGGAAGAATTGTTATAAAAATAAATTCTATAACAGATACTGAGATTATTAAAGAACTTTCAAAGGCTTCATGTTCAGGTGTGAAAATAGATTTGATTGTAAGAGGAATCTGCTGTATTATTCCAGGAATAAAGGGATACACTGAAAATATTAAAGTAACAAGTATTGTGGGAAGATTTTTAGAACATTCAAGAATATATAGCTTTGGAAATGGAGAAGATCAAAAAATATATATTTCATCTGCCGATTTTATGACAAGAAATACAGAAAAACGTGTTGAAGTAGATTGTCCCATACTAGATGATAAATTAAAGGCTAGAGTAAATAGTATGATAGAAATAATACTTGAGGATAATGTAAAAGCAAGGAAATTAAAATCAAATGGGGAATATACAAAAAAAGCAATAATCGGTGAAAAAATAAATAGTCAGGAAAATTTATAGAAGAAAGTTTGGAAAATTCAAAGATTTTTACAGTATTAACACAAGAAGAAGAGATAGTACAATATGTATAATATTATGTGAATTAGGTTAAAAATGAAGCTATAGCATTAAGAGTGAGATGATACCTTTCAATTAGAAAGGAATCAGTTCATTGATTGTGCCATAGCTCCATTTTATTTTTGAATGTTAATATATATTATTGGAAAAAATATATAGTGATAAGACTATATATTATATTGTTACCTTTATGTAATTTAACACATACTCAATTTTATTGACTTAAAGCCTTTGATAATGTAATATAACAAAGACAGTATGTTATAATTAAGGAGTGAACATAATGAGAAGTATTATAAAAGAAATAACTCCTGGAAGTATTGCTGAAGAAGTTGGCATTGAAAAGAATGATATACTTATTTCTATTAATGGTAAAGAAGTAAAAGATATAATAGATTATAAATTTCTTGCAGATGATGAAGAGCTTTTAGTTGAAATTGAAAAAGCTGATAGTGGAGAAGTTTGGGAAATCGAAATAGAAAAGGATTATGGTGAAGAATTAGGAATCGAATTTGGAGGGGGGTTAATCGATAAAGCAAAGAGATGCAGCAACAAATGTATTTTCTGCTTTATAGATCAGCTTCCAAAAGGTATGAGAGAAAGTTTATACTTTAAAGATGACGATTCAAGATTATCTTTTCTTCAAGGAAACTTTGTTACATTAACAAATATGAAAGAGGAAGACATAGATAGAATAATAAATTATCACATAAGTCCAATAAATGTTTCTGTACATACAACAAATCCTGAGCTGAGAGTAAAAATGCTCAATAATAGATTTGCAGGAAATGTGCTTGATAGAATGAAGAGACTTGCATCTGCTGGAATAGAGATGAATGCACAAATAGTTTCAATACCTGATATTAATAATGGAGAGGAACTAGTAAGCACAATTAAGGATTTATATGCACTATATCCTCAAGTTAATAGTGTTGCAGTAGTCCCAATAGGTATAACAAAATACAGAGAAAACCTTGCTCATGTAAGGACATATACTAAAGAAGAGTCTGCGCGTGAAATTGAAATGGTTGAAGAACTTCAAAAACAATATATAAAGGAAACTGGCGGCCCATTTGTAAGATTATCTGATGAATTTTATCTGGTAGGGGAAAAAACAATTCCTGAAGCAGATTTTTATGACAACTATCATCAAATTGAAGATGGAGTAGGTATGGTAAGATGTTTCAGAGATGCCATAGATGACACAATTGAAGAGTTGGATACAAATATGAAGGGAAGCTTTTCAATAGTTACAGGAACTTTAGCATATGATGAAATATGTGAGGGCGCAAAGAAAATTAAAGAAAAAAATCCTAACATACAGTTAGATGTATATGCTATAATTAATAATTACTTTGGAAAAACAATTACTATAGCTGGTCTTTTGACTGGTACTGATATAATAGAACAGATGAAGGGCGTTATTAATAGTAAGTATTTAATAATGTCTAATAATATGTTTAGAAAAGGATATGAACTAGCAGATTCTACAGAGCAGATAATGCTTGATGATACTAAAATTAAGGATATAGAAGAAGCATTGGATGTGAAGGTTATAGTAGTTGATTTTACAGGAGAAGATTTAATTCAAAAGATTAATGAATATAAAGAGGAGGAAAAATAATGGCAAAACCTATAGTTGCTATGGTTGGAAGACCAAATGTTGGTAAGTCCACATTATTTAACAGATTAGCAGGAAAGAGAATATCTATAGTTCAAGACACTCCAGGTGTTACTAGAGATAGAGTTTATGCAGAAGCTGAATGGCTTAATCATACTTTTACAATGATTGATACAGGTGGTATTGAGCCGGAAAGAAATGATATTATTGTTCAACAGATGAGAAGACAGGCAAATATAGCAATAGAAACAGCTGACGTTATTGTATTTATCGTTGATGGTAAAGAAGGACTAACAGCCGCTGACCATGAAGTTGCTACAATGCTTAGAAAGAGCAAAAAGCCTATAGTTTTAGTAGTTAACAAGGTTGATTCATTAAAAGAAGAGGACAATGCATGGGAATTCTATAATTTGGGAATAGGAGATCCAGTTACAATATCTGCATCTCAAGGGTTAGGTCTTGGAGATATGCTTGATAAAGTAGTTGAAAACTTTGACAGCTCTATATATGAACAAGATGAAGACGAATTTATTAGAATTGCAATGATTGGTAAGCCTAACGTAGGTAAATCATCACTAATAAATAAACTTTTAGGCGAAGAAAGAGTTATCGTTTCAGAAGTAGCTGGTACTACAAGAGATGCTATTGATAGTGAACTTGAAACTGAAGAAGGAAAGTTCATATTAATAGATACAGCTGGTCTTAGAAGAAAGAGCAAAGTAAAGGAAGAAATCGAAAGATACAGTGTTGTAAGAACTTATGCTGCAATTGAAAGAGCAGATGTATGTATATTAATGATAGATGCAACTGAAGGTATAACAGAGCAGGATGAAAAGATAATAGGATATGCTCATGAAATGAGAAAGGCTATTATGGTTATCGTTAATAAATGGGATCTTGTTGAAAAAGATGACAAGACACTAGATAACTTCAAAAGGGATTTACAAAGCAAGTTGAAATTCATAAATTATGCTGAATACTTATTTATATCAGCATTAACAGGCCAAAGAACACATAAGGTTTTACAAATGGCTAAAAAGTGCTATGATAATTATAACAAGAGAGTTTCAACAGGAATTCTTAATGATGTAATAAGTAAAGCAGTTCTTATGAAAGAACCACCAGTTGTAGGTCTTAAGAGAATGAAAATTTACTATGCAACTCAGGTTGCTACAAGACCACCAAAGTTTGTATTCTTTGTAAATGATGCAGACGCAAGACACTTCTCTTATGAAAGATACATTGAAAATCAGTTAAGAGACAGTTTTGACTTTAAGGGAACTGGTATACAGATAGAATATAGACAAAGAAAGGAATAATTATATGAGTAAAGTTACTTTTCTAGGCGGAGGAAGTTTTGGTACAGCGCTTGCTGTATTACTTGCGGAAAAAAATAATATTGTGAACATATACAACAGAGATAAAACTGTTGTTGATGAAATTAATATTAAAAGAACGAATGAAAAGTACATGAAAGATATAAAGATTCCAGAAAATGTTACAGCTTTTGGTGATATAGAAAAAGCTGTTGAAGGTGCAGATTATATAGTATTATCTGTACCTTCTCATGTAATAAGAAGCATGTGCAGATCTATTAAAGATATAGTTCCGCAGGATATTCCTATAATTTCCATTGCAAAAGGCATAGAGGAAGACAGCGATAAGAGATTATCAGTTGTAATAAAAGAGGAATTAAATAATCCTGTGGTAATATTATCTGGACCAAGCCATGCAGAGGAAATTGCTATGAAGCTTCCTACAACTCTTGTAAGCACTTCAGAAGATATGAAATATGCTTTTGAAGTCCAGGATCTCTTCATGACACCTAATCTTAGGATTTATACTAATGATGATATAATTGGTGTTGAAGTAGGAGGGGCGGTTAAGAATATAATAGCTCTTGCAGCAGGGATTCTAGATGGTCTAGGCTATGGAGATAATACAAAAGCCGCTCTTATGACAAGAGGTATGAAGGAAATAAGCAGAATAGGAATAGCTTTAGGAGGAAGGGCAGAGACTTTCTATGGACTTACAGGCATGGGAGACCTTATAGTAACCTGTACTTCAATGCATTCAAGAAACAGAAGGGCTGGACTTTTAATAGGAAAAGGAAAGTCTTTAAACGAAGCCTTAGAAGAAGTTGGAATGGTTGTTGAAGGTGTGAAGGCATGCAGAGCATTTTATCAGCTTAAGGAAAAGATGGATATTTCAATGCCTATAACAGATGGTTTATACAAAGGTCTGTTTGAAAATAAACATCCTAAAGATATAATCGATAATCTTATGATTAGAGATAAAAAAAGTGAATTATTTTAATTAGCCATAAATTGTGAAGTTCAGAAATATTTAAGATGTCATTATACTATCAATTTAAAGCAAATGAAATAATAATGTGATTCTATTTTTAGTTTCTTATAATAAAATTAATGTACAAGACAGTGTTTTAATATTGATTAAAACTACTGTCTTGTATTATTTTGTAATAATATATTAATAACTTAAAATAAGAAATATATAACTATATCATTGTGTATATTTGGAAATTCCGTGGAATATATATATATTGGTAAAAAGAATATGGGAGGGAATCATGTGGAGAATTTTAACATATACAGAGATATAGCAGATAGAACGCAAGGGGACATATATGTTGGTGTTGTTGGTCCTGTAAGAACAGGAAAATCTACCTTCATAAAGAAGTTCATGGACTTGATGGTCATACCAAAGATAGATAATACTTATAAAAAAGAGAGGGCTAAAGATGAGCTTCCACAAAGCGGGTCAGGGAAAAGTATTCATACCACAGAACCTAAATTTGTTCCGAATGAAGCTGTAGAAATAACATTAGATGATGAAATAAAGTTTAAAGTAAGAATGGTGGATTGTGTTGGATATATAGTAAAAAGTGCTCTAGGATATATGGATGGAGAAGAAAGCAAGATGGTTAATACACCTTGGTATGATTATGAAATACCATTTGAAGATGCAGCAGAAATAGGAACAAGGAAAGTAATAAATGATCATTCTACAATTGGTCTTGTTGTAACGACTGATGGAAGTATTACAGGAATAGACAGGGAAGATTATCTAGAAGCTGAAGAAAGAGTTGTTTCAGAGCTTCAGTCACTCAATAAGCCATTTATAGTTGTACTTAATACTGTTAAGCCCAGTTCACAGGAAACTAAGAATTTGAAGATTGCGCTGGAAGCAAAATATAATGTTACAGTTCAGATAATGGATGTTTTTAACATGAGTGAAGAAGACATAGGAGAATTGTTTAAATCTGTATTAAAAGAATTCCCTGTAAAAGAAATAGACATTGATATGCCTGAATGGCTGGAAAAATTGGATGCAAGTCATTGGTTAAAAAAAGACTTTTTCAACATAATTATGGACATGTGTCAGGATGTTTCTAAGATAAGAGATATAAAATATTGTTTAAACAACTGTGAAAATGAAGATTTTATAGGAACTGCAGCAGTAAAAGAAGTTGATCTTGGAAGCGGAATGGCTAAAATACTTATGAAACCTAAGGATGGGATTTTTTATAAGGTTCTTAGTGAAATATGTGATTTAGAAGTCAAGTCTGAAAGCGATCTTTTAGGAATAATAAAAGATCTGACTCATGCAAAATGTGAATATGACAAAGTAAAGGATGCTTTAGAGGAAGTCAAGGAAACAGGTTATGGACTTGTTGCGCCTCAGCTATCTGAAATGAAATTTGAGGAACCTGAAATTGTCAAGCAGGGGAACAAGTTTGGAGTTAAGCTGAAAGCAAGTGCTCCTAGTCTTCACTTGATTAAATGTGATGTTAAAACTGAAATTAGTCCTATAATGGGTTCTGAGAAAGAATCAGAGGAACTTGTAAAAGGATTACTAGATCAATTTGAAACTGATCCAGCTCAGCTATGGCAGAGCAATATGTTCGGTAAATCTTTAGAGGTCCTCGTTAAGGAAGGGCTTCAGAACAAATTATATAAAATGCCTGAAGATGTGCAGGTTAAGATTCAGAAAACTCTGCAGAAAATAATAAATGAAGGAAATGGCGGATTGATTTGCATAATACTATAGAAAAAGCAGCAGTAATACAAAGCTGATAATAAAATTAACACATAAATAGAATATATAAAAATAAGCTGATATCTATCCGTATTAGCTTATTTTTTATAGGGGCTTTGCATGCTATAGAGGTATGTTATCCTTAATTACGATCTTTTTATTACATAAGTGGAAAAAAACACTTTGTTGGGATATAATAAAAGAAAGGATGTAAATGAGGGGTATTATGAGAAGAGATTATAAAGCTTATAAGAAGGTTGGTAAAATTAAAGAATCTATAAGTGAGAACTTAGAGCTCAGCATACCAAAAGCAGTTTATGCCTCTCCAGGTGTTATAAACCATATAAAAAAAAGACATGGAAAGCAGTTCACGAAAAAGGTCAAGGATAATATAATAGATATAGTTGAGAGAATAATTAAAGATCCAGATTATGTTGGAATTGAATATGACAGAGGAAATGCACAAGCGATAGAGTTAGTTAAGAAGATTGATAACATCATAATACTTTTAGGATTAGAAATTGATATAGAAGGCGAATATATTTATGTTGCAACAATGTATCCAATAACAATGTCAAAACTCAATGCAAGAATTTATAGAGGAAGACTTGTAAAAATAGAGGATGTTGAAATAAGAGAAAATATATTGTAATATAATAATTGTTGTAATTAATTTTTTTGAGGTGAGAAAAGGCTCCTCACGCGCTATTTTGTAGTAATCAGAGATGCAGGATACGCCGATCTGCCAAAAAAGAAATACGTTTAAACTCTTAGATTACATCTAAGAGTTTTTTTGAATTTTATGAATAAAATCAATATTGGCTTAGTATGGGTAACTTATATCTAAGAATAAAATTTCTACAAAATTTTTGAATGATGTTAATAACTTTTTATTACAATATATTTAAATCATTTATTAAAAACTAAAGATAATTGGAGGAATAACCATGAAAAAGGTAGCAGTAGTATTTAATGGTGGAACTATATCTATGAAAGTTGATGAAAGAATAAAAGCAGCAGTTCCAAGTCTTAGTGGTGAAGACATTATGGCAATGGTAACTGGAATAGAGGAATATGCAGAAATAGAAAGCTATAATTTTTCAAGTGTGCCATCACCATATATGACGCCGAAACTTATGCTTGATTTGTCTAATCAGGTTCAGGAACTTTTAGACAGGGATGATATTTGTGGAGTTGTTGTAACGCATGGAACAGATACTCTTGAAGAAAGTGCATACTTCTTAGATCTTACTTTAAGCAGCAGCAAGCCTGTTGTAGTTACAGGAGCAATGAGAAGCAGTTCAGAGCTTGGTTATGATGGACCTTTTAACCTTGCATCATCAATATGTACAGCAATATCAGAGGATGCTAAGAATAGGGGAGTCTTGGTATGCTTCAATGGTGAACTTCATAGCGCATGTGAAGTTACAAAGAGAAATACTATGGCTTTAAATGCATTCAGCACACCAAATTTTGGACCTATAGGAATTGTAGATAACAACAGAGTTATGTTTTATAGAAATAACCCAGAGTCTGCGCATATGAAGATTAAATCAGTTGAAAAAGATGTTGCCATAATAAAATGCAGTGCAGGAAGTGATTCTAGATTTATAGATTTTTCAATTGAACAGGGATATAAAGGTATCATAATTGAAGCATTAGGACGTGGGAATGTTCCTCCAGCTATGGTTGAAGGAATAAAAAGAGCTATAGATAAAAACATTCCTGTAATAGTTGTGTCAAGATGTTTCGAAGGAAGAGTATTTGAATCATATGGATATGAAGGTGGAGGAAAAGAACTTAAAGAAATGGGATGTATTTTTGGTGATGTGCTTGCAAGTCAGAAAGCTAGGATAAAACTTATTGTTGCATTAAACCATAATGATGATATAGATATGATAAGAAATATCTTTGAATAAAGCATATTAGATTAATATTAAAATATGTTTAATAGTATTATACATAAATAATTTTATAAAAATATGAACGATCAAATATAATGCTATATTGATTGTTATCATATAAGGATGAACAAAGACGTATATTAGTAATGGTATATGTCTTTATTTTATGTAAAGTAGTATTATCGAGAATAAATAAGGAGATGAAAGGACAAACATTCGTATATATTACTACAATTTAAAGATAAAATATTGACAATGTTCGATAAGAAATATATAATAACATTCGTAAAAGGGTTACTCATATAATAGTGGTAATATGGTCCACAAGTTTCTACCAGATACCGTAACATATCTGACTATGAGAAAAATTCAGAAGTTAAGAGAAAAAGTATAAGTGTAAAAGTGGAATCACTTGGTTTTATTCAATTAATTTTTTGGAGGTATTGAAATGCAACAAGTAAATGAAAAGAAAAAGTTCCTAGAGATATTTTCTAACGAAAATGTTGACTTCAAAAAGGAAATTTTAGCGGGAGTAACGACGTTCTTAACAATGGCTTATATCATAGCTGTAAATCCTAATATTTTAGGAAGCGATGGAATAGGTATGGATAAAGGAGCATTAGTTACTGCAACATGTTTAGCAGCAGCTTTTGCAAGTATACTTATGGGAGTTTATGCTAACTTACCATTTGTATTAGCGTCAGGTATGGGACTTAATGCATATTTTGCTTACTCAGTAGTATTGGGTAAAGGAATATCATGGCATGTAGCATTAACAGCAGTATTTGTAGAAGGTATTATATTTATATTAATGTCATTATTTAAGATTAGGGAAGCTGTTGTAAATGCAATTCCAATGAACATGAAACATGCAGTAACAGCAGGTATTGGTTTATTTATTGCGTTTATCGGATTAACAGGAAGCGGACTTGTAGTAGCAGATGAATCGACTTATCTTGCATTAGGTGATTTTGCTTTACCAACAGTATTGATTGCTTTTATTGGGCTTATAATCATTGCTGTTCTTGATAGAAAGGGAGTAAAAGCATCCATATTAGTAGGTATAGTTGTTAGTACATTATTAGCATGGGGTTATGCTTTAGTAAACCCAGAAGCGGCAGCAGCACTTGGAATATATCTTCCAAATGGTATATTTAAATTTGAAAGTATTGCTCCAGTTGCAGGTAAAGTAGATTTAGCATATGTACTTCATCCGAGCAATATAATGAACTTTATAGTAATAGTATGTACATTCTTATTTGTAGATTTCTTTGATACAGTTGGAACATTAGTAGGTGTAAGTTCAAGAGCAGGTCTTCTTGATGAAAAGGGAAATGTTCCAAATGCAGGTAAAGCTTTGATGGTTGATGCTATAGGTACTACTGTAGGGGCATGCCTTGGTGTATCAACAGTAACAACATATGTTGAAAGTTCAACAGGTGTAGCAGCAGGAGGAAAAACTGGATGGACAGCAGTTACTTCAGGAGTGCTATTTTTAATAGCGATGTTCTTCTCACCAATCTTCATAGCTATACCATCTTGTGCAACAGCACCAGCACTTATATATGTTGGATACTTAATGCTTGGAGCAGTTAAAAACATAGATTTCGGTGAAATTACAGAAGGTCTTCCAGCATTTATAACAATTGCTATGATGCCTCTTACTTACAGCATCGGTGATGGTTTAACAATGGGAGTAATAGCATATGTATTCATAAATGTTTTATATAATTTATTCTTTGCAAAACAAGGGGAAAAGAAAAAAGTCTCAATTGTTATGATCATATTGGCAATTGTATTCATAGCTAAACTATTCTTCTTAAAGTAGAGATATATAGCTAATATACAGAGCTTGCTGTTAATTCAGCAGCTCTTTTTTTATGCTTAAAATATGTGTGATTTTTATTTGAGGAGAGTAAGTGTTGTAAATGGAGAAAAAGTTGAGAAGTGATGAATAGGGAGTGAGTACTAAGAAATAAGAAGTAATGAATAAGGATTAATGGAAAACGGCAGAGTTGTTTTGATAATTATAAATAAATAAGACTGTATTTTTTATTTTAAAGTATTAGCTGTTAAATCTTATATATCAACTGAGTAACAGTGGTACAGATGCTTTTAGGAAAAATATATTCAAATAAAAAATAAATGTTAACAATTTGTGAACAAATCATTGACCTTGTTATATCTTTTGCTTATCATTTAGTTTAGCAATAAAAAATAGTAATAATAAAAGGAGGTGTATAGTTTGATTAAAAGCATGACTAGCTTTGGTCGAGCTCAGAGTGAGGAAGGGAAAGATTTATGTTTTTCAATAGAAATGAAAAGCGTTAATCACAGATATTTAGATATAAATATCAGAATGCCTAAGACAATGCTTTCACTTGAAGAAAAAATAAGAAACATAATTAGTAAAAGATTAAACAGAGGTAAGGTTGACGTTTTTATTAATTATAAAAATTATTCAAACAATTCTGGGAAAGCAGTATTAAATTTGGAACTTGCAAAGGGATACTACAATTGTTTAAAAGAAATTGAACGTAATCTCGATGTGATTGATGATATATCTGTAACTAAGATAGCAAGGTTCCCAGATGTTATTACAATAGAGGAACCAGAAGAAAACCTTGAAGAAATATTCAGCGAAATTGCACCATTAGTAGAATCTGCACTTAATCTTATGGAAGAAATGAGGCTTCGTGAAGGTGCAAAATTAAAAGATGATATCTTAGTTAAACTTGAGTTGATTGAAAGTGATGTAAAGAAAATTGAATGCTTAGCTGATGCTGTTCCTAAGAATTATAAAAAGAAGCTTGAAGAAAGATTAAGTGAGTTATTATCAGGTGTTGATATAGATGAGAGCAGAATAGCACTTGAAGTTGCTATTTTCTCAGATAAAGCAGCAGTTGATGAAGAAATAACAAGATTAAAAAGCCATTTAAGCCAGATAAGAAATACATTATGCTTAGATGAACCTATTGGAAGAAAGCTTGACTTTATAATTCAGGAAATGAACAGAGAAGCCAATACTATAGCATCTAAATCAAGCGATATCAATATGACTAATGTAGTCATAGAAATTAAAAACACATTAGAAAAAATAAGAGAACAAATCCAGAACATTGAATAAATAGGAGGATAAAAGATGGGAATTAAGTTAATAAACATAGGTTTTGGAAACATAGTTTCTGCCAACAGATTAGTTGCAATTGTCAGCCCAGAGTCAGCACCTATTAAGAGAATTATTCAAGAAGCAAGAGACAGAGGAATGCTTATAGATGCCACTTACGGAAGAAGAACAAGAGCTGTAATAATAACTGACAGCGATCATGTTATTTTATCTGCTGTTCAGCCAGAAACAGTTGCACATAGATTAGCAACTAAAGATGATATAGTTGATGAGGATGATGAATAATGAATAATAAAGGCAGAGGATTATTAATAGTTATTTCAGGACCATCTGGTGCTGGAAAGGGTACTATATGCAAGAGTTTTCTGGAAAGAAATCCTGAAGTAGCAATATCAGTATCCGCAACTACAAGATCTCCAAGAAAAGGAGAAGTTGAAGGCGTAAATTATTACTTTATGTCAAAAGAAGAGTTTAAGGGGAAAATAGAAGACAATGATTTCCTTGAATATGCAGAAGTATATGATAACTTTTATGGAACACCTAAGTCTAATGTAGAGGAATTGCTTGAAGGTGGCAAAGATGTTATATTAGAAATTGATATACAAGGTGCATTAAAGGTAAAAGAAAACACAGAAGAAGGAGTTTTCATTTTTATCCTTCCACCATCAATGGAAGAGTTAAAGGCGAGAATAATAAAAAGAGGAAGTGAAACTCCTGAGTCTTTAATGAAAAGATTCAAGTCAGCATATAAAGAAATTAACTTTATATCAAGATATAATTATGCTGTTGTTAATGATGAAGTTGAAACAGCAGTAGAAAAACTTGAAGCGATTATTTCCGCTGAAAAGTGTAGAGTAGATAGAATAAAACAAAGTATATTAGATTCAAAGGAGGGCATTATTCATGAACAACTCTATGATTAATCCATCAGTAGTAGATTTACTAGAAAAAACAAAGGACAGATACTCTTTAGTAATTTTAACTTCAAAGAGAGCAAGACAAATAATAGATGGTTCTAAACCACAGGTAGATGCACATTCAAACAAACCATTAACAATTGCTATACATGAAGTTGATGAAGACGCTATTAATTTTGAAATAGTAGACGAAGAAGGTTCAAAGTAAGATGAAAAAAAATGTTGTACTTGGGGTAAGCGGAGGAATTGCAGTATATAAAGCATTGGAGATTACAAGTCTTCTTGTAAAAAAAGATATTAACGTTAATGTTATTATGACTGAAAATGCCACTAAGTTTGTAACTCCGCTTTCATTTCAGTCATTAAGTCAGAATGAAGTTGCATGTGATACATTTCAGGAACCTAAAGTATGGGAAATACAGCATATAAGCTTAGCTGATAAAGCAGATGTGTTCTTAGTTGCACCTGCTACAGCTAATATTATAGGCAAAGTTGCTAATGGAATAGCAGATGATATGTTATCAACTACTATTATGGCAACTAAAGCAAAGGTTATATTTGCACCTGCAATGAATACAAAAATGTATGAAAATCCAATAGTTCAGGATAACATAAGAAAGCTTAAATCTTTTGGGTATGGATTTATTGATCCCGCAGAAGGAAGACTTGCATGTGGAGACATTGGCAAAGGAAAGCTTGAAAGTCCTGAAGTTATTGTAGACAGAGTTTTAATGGAGCTAAATGAAAAGAAGGATTTACTAAATAAGAATGTAGTTGTTACTGCAGGTCCTACAATAGCACCTATTGATCCGGTAAGGTTTATTACAAACAGATCAAGCGGGAAAATGGGATATGCAATAGCAAAAGAAGCACGAAACAGAGGGGCTAATGTTACATTGATTACTGGTCCTACTAATTTAGAAGCTCCTAAAAATATCAATGTTATTAATATTTCAACTAATGAAGAAATGAAAGAAGCAGCTATAAAGGCTTTTAAAGAAGCTGATATAGTGGTGAAATCAGCAGCAGTTGCTGATTATAAGCCAGAAACTTATAGCGAACAAAAAATAAAAAAAGGCCATGGAAACTGGTCTTTAGAGCTTACAAGAGACAATGATATTCTTATGGAACTTGGAAGCCTTAAAGAAAATCAAATTCTTGTTGGATTTGCAGCTGAAAGTCAGAATTTAAGAGAAAATGCAATGGCAAAGATGAAAAAGAAGAATCTTGATTTCATAGTTGCTAATGATATAACGTCTAAAGATACTGGATTTGCAAGTGAAGACAACAAGGTAATAATTTTCTCAAATGATGATGATGAAATACATTTAGAAAAAATGAGCAAGGAAAAGATTGCAGCAAATTTATTTGACATAATAATTAAGAAGCGCTAGATTGCGCTTCTTTCTTTATTGTAATATACTAATTAATGCTTGATGAATTATCAATAAATAAATTAGTCTCAGAAAAGGGGCATGATATAAATATGTATGCTGAAATAATAATAAACAGCGATGCCTTGGAAGTCGACAGGCTTTTTACATATAAAGTACCGGAAGAGCTTCAGTGGATAATTAGTGCAGGGCACAGGGTTATGGTGCCATTTGGGATGGGAAATAAAAAAGTAGAAGGTTTTGTTTACTCACTTATAACAGACGATATTGAAATTACGTACAGGATAAAGAATATCGTAAAATTATGTGATGACGAACCAATACTAACGATTGACGATCTTAAACTTATAGTTTTTCTAAGAAAAAAATACTTATGTAGATATATTGATGCAGTAAGGCTTATGATACCTGCTGGAATTATGAAGGGATCTACAAATAAAAAAAAGAAAGTAATATGCATAAGCAGAAATCTTGATACAAGTTCAGAAGTTAAAGAAAACTATATTAAGCTCTACAATTATATACTTGAAAATGATGGAATATACACAAAAGCTGATATTACAAGGGATAAACAATATTCACTTTATACTTTAAATAAAATGATAAGTGAAGGCTTTTTTAAAGTGGAAGATAAGGTAGTATTTAGATATAATGAGAGAAGATACGATGAAGATAGAAAGAAAGAACTTACAGATGAACAGCAGAAGTGCCTGAATACCATATTAAATGGAAGAGAACTGAAATATCTTATTAAGGGAGTTACAGGTTCAGGTAAAACAGAAGTATATATGAATCTTGTTGAAGAAATTTTAAATGAAGGCAAAAGTGCAGTTGTTCTAGTTCCTGAAATTTCACTTACGCCTCAGATGATAGAAAGATTTAAAGGAAGGTTTGGAAGTGATGTTGCACTTTTTCACAGCAGACTTTCTGATGGAGAAAGATTTGATGAATGGTACAGGATTAAAGAAGGCAAAGCAAGGCTTGTAATTGGTGCAAGAAGTGCTTTATTCTTGCCATTAAATAATCTTGGTCTCATAATAATAGATGAGGAACATGAAAACACTTATAAATCAGATCAAAATCCCAAATATCATACTCGCGAAGTGAGTGAATATTTATGCACATTAAAGAACTGTAAACTTGTATTAGGTTCTGCCACACCGAGTATAGAAACTTATTATAAGGCTCTTATGGGTGAATATAAGCTAATTGAAATGAAAAAACGAGTTAATGGAAGCAGGATGCCTCATATGGACATTGTAGATATGAGGGATGAGCTTAAAAGTAGGAATTTATCATTGTTCAGCCGAAAGCTATATAATGCAATAAATGATACTTTAAATGAAAAGAAGCAGATAATACTTTTCTTAAATAGAAGAGGATACTCAACTTTTATTTCATGCAGAAGCTGTGGATATGTATTTAAATGTCCTGAATGTGATGTTTCAATGACCTATCATAATAATGGATATTTAGTGTGCCATTATTGCGGAAGAGCTGAAAAAGTAACAAAGATATGCCCGGAGTGTGGAAGTAAATATGTAAAGTTTTTTGGGGCAGGAACTGAGAGAGTTGAGCTTGAAGTTAAAAAGTATTTTCCAAAGGCAAGAGTATTGAGGATGGATGTTGATACTACAAGACATAAAAATTCTCATGAATCAATATATAATTCTTTTAAAAATGGTGAAGCTGATATTCTTGTGGGAACGCAGATGGTTTCAAAAGGACTTGATTTCAAGAATGTCACACTTGTAGGTGTTCTTGCAGCTGACATGTCATTAAATATACCTGACTATAGGTCGGCAGAAAGAACATATCAGATAATAACTCAGGTAGCTGGAAGAGCTGGAAGAGGAAGTCATGAGGGAAAAGTAATAGTACAGAGCTATACTCCTGATCATTACAGCCTTAAGTATGCAAAAGAAGAAAATTACGAAGGCCTTTTTAAGGAAGAAATAAATTTAAGAAGGTTGATGGGAAATCCGCCTTTTGGTAAAATATTATTGATTAATGGTTCTTCGAAATACGAAGAAAAATTAAAGAAATTCATGAATAATTTACAAGAAAAATTGAAAAAACTAATTATAGAAGACTTAACTATGTTAGGACCGGTTCCATGTATAATAACCAAATTAAAGGAAAATTATAGGTGGCAGATTATAATAAAAGGGAATTTTGATGATGAGCTTAGTGAAAAAGTTAAAGATACTCTTTATCAATTAAATAAGAGTGTATATAATGAAATAAGGGTTAGTATAGATATTAATCCTAATAATATGATCTAGGGGGAATTATAAATGGCATTAAGAAATATAAGAAAATACGGTGATGACGTATTAAGAAAGAAATGCAGAGAAGTTGAAGAAATAGATAAAAGAACAATAACACTAATAAAGGATATGTTTGAAACCATGTATGAAGCTGATGGAGTTGGTCTTGCAGCACCACAGGTTGGAATACTTAAAAGATTATTTGTCATTGATATCGGCGATGGTCCATTAGTATTCATAAATCCTGAAATACTCGAAACAAGCGGAAAGCAGATTGGTGAAGAAGGATGTTTAAGTATTCCTGGAGAAGTGGAAGAAGTTATGAGACCTAACTACGTTAGAGCAAGAGCTATAAACGAAAAAGGTGAAGAGTTTGAAATTGAAGCGGAAGAACTTTTAGCAAGAGCTATTTTACATGAATATGATCATTTAAATGGAACTTTATTTATAGATAGAGTTAAGAAATAATAAAACCAGAAATCAAACTTAAGAAAAACGTATTAGAATTTTAATCAATATGAATGAAATATTAAAATTAGGAGGATAAACAATGAATATAGTATTTATGGGTACTCCTGACTTTGCAGTTCCGTCATTAAAGAAGTTAGTAGAAAAGCACAATGTTATGGCTATATTAACTCAGCCGGATAAACCAAAGGGCAGAGGGAAGAAAATGGCTTATTCTGCTGTGAAAGAAGAAGGATTAAAGCATGATATACCTATATATCAGCCTATAAAGCTTAAAGAAGACAGAGAGCTTATAGATAAATTAAAAGAAATGAAGCCAGATTTTATGATAGTTGTTGCTTTTGGTCAGATTCTTACAAAAGAAGTGCTTGATATACCTAAGTACGGATGTATAAATCTACATGGATCTCTGCTTCCTATGTACAGAGGCGCAGCACCAATTAACTGGGCGATAATAAATGGTGAAAAGGTTTCTGGGAACACAACAATGCTTATGGATGTGGGATTAGATACTGGAGATATGCTTCTTAAGGATGAAGTAGAAATTCCGGAAGATATGACAGCTGGTGAACTTTATAACATATTAATGGAAAGAGGAAGTGACCTGCTTATAAGAACAATAGATGGTATTATAGATAATACTATAGTTCCGGAAAAGCAGAGCGATGAAACTTTCTATGCAAAAATGCTGGATAAGAATATAGCAGTGATTTCATGGGATAAAACTGCGCATGAAATACATAACCTTATAAGAGGATTAAACCCATGGCCTATTGCTTATACTGAATATAAACAAGAAAGAATGAAGATATTTGAAAGTGAAGTCATAAATGAAAAGACATCAAAATCTCCAGGTACTATAATTGAAGTAAGCAAAAAAGGTATGAAAGTAGCATGTAAGGATTCTGTGCTTCTTGTAAAAAAGGTACAGTTCCCAAACAAAAAGCCGTTAACTATAGCAGAATATATTAATGGACATGAAATAGAAGAAAATATAATTTTAGGATAGTGTTATAATAACTAAGGATAAAATAACTGTATATAGTCAGAGAATATAATATCCTATGCATTATTTGATCTAAATCACACTTTTAAGAAAATTATTATAAAACTTACTTATGTATTATTAAAGTCTTATAAATGCAGCTAATAATTTATAAGCTGTAGATTACGATTTAATCATAGTTAGAGATATAATTGAAAAAGAGGTAGCGTATGAATTGTAGAAAACTAGCAGTAAAAATATTAAACAGAGTTTTAAATGAAGGAGCATATTCAAATATAATCCTTTCAAAAGAATTAAATGAAGTAGAATTAAATGATAAGGACAAAGCATTACTTACAGAAATAGTTTATGGTGTTTTAAGAAGAAGAAGAACATTAGATGTTATAATTGCTAATTTCGTTAAGGATATTAAGTTAATGGATAAAAACATACTTAATATATTAAGAGTTGCTATATATCAAATGAACTTCTTAGATAAGATACCTACTTATGCTGCATGTAATGAAGCAGTAGAAGAAGCAAAAGAAGTATCAGAAAGTGACAGCAAGCTTGTTAATGGAATACTTAGAAGCTTTACTAAAAATCCAGATGATATAAATGTGCCTGGTAATAAAATAGATGAATATGCGTATAAATTTTCATTTGAGCCTTGGATGATAAGACTTTTAATTAAACAATATGGTGAAAATAGTGCTAAAAAAATAATGTCAGGATTAAATAATGTTCCTAAGGTAAGTATAAGAGTAAATGAACTTAACTCTGATTATGATGAAGTTTATGATAAACTTGAAGAAATGGAATATGAGGTATCTGAAGGTGTAATATGTCCAGAAGCTATCAATATTAAGGGTGGAAAATCAATAGAAAATAATCCATTATTCATAGAAGGAAAGATTACTGTACAGGATGAAAGTGCTATGCTTGTTGCACCTCTTCTTGATTTACAAGAAGGCATGAATGTTATAGATTTATGCAGCGCACCTGGTGGTAAGACTACGCATATAGCAGAAATATTAGGCAACACAGGTAAGGTTCTTGCTTTCGATCTTCATGAATCAAAGCTTGGATTAATAAAAGAAAACTGTGACAGATTAGGTATAACTAATGTAGAGACATGTGCTGGTGATGCAACAAAGCTTAATGCTGAATTAGTAGCTTCAAGTGATAGAGTGCTTATCGACGTTCCTTGTTCTGGTCTAGGGATAATAAGAAAGAAACCAGAAATAAAATGGAATAAAAAGAGAAATGATTTAAGAGAAATAATACCAGTTCAAAGAGAAATAATGAACAATGCTTGGCAGTACTTAAAACAAGGTGGAGTAATGATATACTCAACTTGTACATTAAATAAAGAAGAAAATGAAGAAAATATTGAATGGTTTGTTAACACTCACAAAGATTGTGAAGTGAAGAGAATATTTGTTGGAAAGCAGGATAATCTTGTATACAGCAGAGAAGGATACTTAACAGTAATGCCAAATGAAAATATGGATGGTTTCTTCATAGCAAAATTAGAAAAAAGATAATAGTAGGTGAATAAATGAACAATTTACTAGATTATACTTTAGATGAACTTAAAGTATGGATGAGCGAAAATGGTGAAAGTGCATTTAGGGGAAAACAAATATTATCATGGATTTACAAAGGGGTTATGGATTTTGAGGGTATGAAAAACATACCCAAATCCTTAATTGATAAATTAAAAGAAAACTTTACAATTACTATGCCTGAAATAATAGAAGTATATAAATCGGAGCTTGATGGAACAGAAAAGTTCTTACTTGCTTTTCCGGATGGAAACTTGATTGAAAGTGTACTTATGAGATATAAGCATGGAAATTCAATATGTATATCAACACAGGTTGGATGCAGAATGGGGTGTAAATTCTGTGCATCTACAATAGAAGGCCGTGTAAGAAATTTAACTACTGGAGAAATATTATCAGAAGTTATAGCTGTGCAGAATTATATTGGTGAAAGAATATCTAATATAGTTTTAATGGGGAGTGGTGAGCCACTTGATAACTATGATAATGTTGTGAAATTTTTAGATGTTGTTTCTGCAGATTATGGATTAAATATCGGTCAGAGACATATAACTTTATCTACATGTGGTATTGTACCTAAGATTTATGAGCTTGCAGACAGAGAATTAAGTATAACTCTTGCAATCTCATTACATGCATTTAATGATGAAAAGAGAAAAGAAATAATGCCTATTGCCAGAAAGTATACAATAAGTGAATTGTTAGAAGCTTGTAGATATTATTTAAATAAGACAAATAGAAGAATTACATTTGAATATGCTTTAGTTAAGGATGTTAATGATGGCATAGAAGATGCAAAGGCATTAGGGAAGCTGTTAAGGGGAATGCTGTGCCATGTTAACTTAATACCTGTAAATGAAATTAAAGAAAATACATTTAAGAGATCTTCAAAGAAAACAATAGAAGAGTTTTCTGAGATTCTAAAAAATAATGGTATAGAAGTAACTACAAGGCGAGAAATGGGCAGCGATATAAATGCAGCATGTGGACAACTTAGAAGAAGTTACATTGAAACCCAAAAGATAGGGGGCAAATAATGTGATAGGATTAGTTAGTGACGTAGGATTAAAACGTAAACTAAATGAAGATTCTGCCTGTTATTTAGAAAGACAGAATTTTAAGGTTTATGTTGTAGCTGATGGTATGGGTGGTCACAATGCAGGTGAAGTTGCAAGTAAAATGGCAGCAGAACAAATTGTAGGATATGTAGATGAAAATTATTCTTTAGAAGATGAAGAAAGTCTCATATCAAAAGCTATAAAATCTGCAAACGAAGAAATTTATAAATTCTCCAAAACTAATGATAAATTAAATGGTATGGGTACAACAGTAACTGCATGTCTTGTCACTTCACAGAATATTTATGTAGCCAATGTTGGAGACAGCTGCTGCATGGCTATAAAAAATGGAGAATTAAAAAAGATAACTAAGGACCACTCTTTAGTTCAGGAACTTTTAGATAGTGGAACTATAAGCGAATTTGAAGCTATAAACCATCCAAAGAGAAATATTATCACTAGAGCTTTGGGAACCAGCATGGATGTAGACGTAGATGTATTTAAGCTTAAGGCTCTCGAATATGACTTGTTTATATTATGCTCAGATGGACTTACAAATGAGGTAACAAAGGATGAGATTTTGAGAATAATTAGTAATGAAAATAACTATATTAGTATCGCTAATGATCTGGTTAATCTGGCAAAGGAAAAAGGCGGAAGGGATAATATAACAGTATTGTTGTTTGGAGGAGAGATGTAGACATGAATGGAATTGTACTTGGTAACAGATATGAGTTACTGGAGAAAATAGGAGAAGGAGGAATGTCTGAAGTATTTAAGGCAAGATGCAATAAGCTCAATAGATTTGTAGCCGTTAAGATTCTAAAAAAAGAATTCTGCAATAATCCTGAAATTGTAGAAAAATTTAAAGGCGAAGCTACAGCAATTGCAACCTTAAGTGATAATAATATAGTTAATATATTAGATGTTGGAACTCAGGATGATATTAATTATATTGTAATGGAATATGTAAAAGGTAAGACTTTAAAAGATGTTATAAAACAGGTTGGTAAGATGAACTATGAAACTGGGATTTCTGTAGCAATACAAATTGCAAGAGCATTAGACTGTGCTCATAGAAATAAGATAATTCATAGGGATGTCAAGCCACAGAATATTTTAGTTACTGAAGATGGAGTAATGAAAGTTACTGACTTTGGTATTGCTAAATCTTCAACATCTTCTACTATTACAAATACAAGTACCATTATGGGATCAGCTCATTATCTTTCTCCAGAACAGGCAAAAGGCAGTTTTATTGACTGCAGAACAGATTTATATTCACTAGGTGTTGTATTATATGAAATGGTTACAGGAACTGTTCCATTCCAAGCTGATAGTGCAGTAACAATAGCACTAAAGCATATTCAGGAAGAAGTAGTACCACCTAAAAAGCTTAATTCAAAAATACCAGATAGCTTAAATAAACTTATATTAAAGGCTATGGAAAAAGAACCTAGCAAAAGATATCAAAGTGCTAAAGAGATGATTGCAGATCTTCAAAAGATTAAAGACAATCCAAATGCGCGCATTGATGATGACGATGATGAAAATGAACATACAATAATAATGTCAGCTGTTACTGAAGAAATAGCTAAACAGAATGAAAAGAAAAAGAATATAGGAATAGCAGCTGATATGGCTGATGATGATTATGATGATTATTACGATGATGATGATTACTATTATGATGATGAAGATGAAAAGCCAAAGAAAAAGTCTAATTCAAAAAGTCTTAAGAAAATAGGAATAGGTATAGCATGCGCTGTAGTATTGATGTTATTAGGGGTTGGAGTATATAGTTTATCTGGAATATTTGGAGGCGGAAAAGAAATAGAAGTTCCTAATTTAGTTGGAATGGATGTTGATACTGCTAAGAGTACATTAGAAAAATTAAATCTAGTTTTAGTTGAAGCAGGGGAAGAAACAAGTGAAGAATATCCAGAAGGAACTATAATGCAGATGAATCCTGAGGCTGGTAATAAGGTTAGGGAAAATAGCGAAGTAAGAGTCATAGTAAGCGGCGGTGAAAATAAACTAAAGATGCCTGATGTTGTTGAATATGATATTAATAAGGCTGAGGATTTATTAAGTAATTATGGCTTAAAGATTACCAATAAAACAGAAGCTTACAGTGATAGTGTTGCTAAAGGCGAAATAATAAGCCAGACACCAGCAAAAGACACTGAAATAACAAAAGATCAGGAAATTTCAGTTGTTATAAGTAAGGGACCACAAATTAAGTATGCAACAGTTCCAAATGTTGTAAGCTTAACATCTCAGGAAGCTCAAAACAGATTAGCAAATAAGGGATTAAATGCAGCTGTTAATACTAAAGAAACAAGCAATAAGAATGAAGATGGAATAGTATTATCTCAAACATCTGAAGGTGCAACAGTAAGACAGGGAACAACTGTTACAATCACTGTTGGTAAGTATGTTGAACCAAAACAGGAAACAAATACAGAGAATAATCAGAATAACGATAATAAAACAGAGAATAATACAAATAACAATAATACAAATAACAATAATAATAATAACCCAAACAATAATTCCAACTCTTCACAACAAAAGCCAAATAATAACAATAACAACGTAACAGGGCCTAATTCAGGAAACACTGATGAGAAACAGCCTGAGGGACCTTGGGATGAAGATGACCAGCAGACAAGTGCTGAGAGTAATAAGGATTCAGAGGAAAATTAGAATTTAAAATAAAAATAATTCTAGAATTAAATAGTAAAAAATAAATTATAGAGGAGAGGTTGAATTAATTTGCCTCTCCTCTTATAATATATTTAATTTATAGAAAATTTTATGGAGGAATAATATGAATGGAAAGATAATAAAAGGAATTGGGGGGTTTTATTATATTAAGACAGAAGAAGGCTTAATAGAATGTAAAGCTAGAGGGAAATTTAGACATAAAGACATAAAACCTATGGTAGGAGATAATGTCACAATAAAAATAGAAAATGGGAAGGGCGTTATCGAAGAAATACATAAGAGAACATCAGAACTTGTTAGACCGACAGTTGCTAATGTTTCTTTAGCATTTATTGTTTTTGCAGTCAAAAATCCAGATATAAATTTTGATTTATTAAATAAGTTTTTAGTTTTATGTGAATATAACAATATTGAAGTTATAGTGTGCTTAAATAAAATAGATTTAGTTTCAGAAGAAGAAAGAGAAGAAATAAAGAAAAGAATAAATGATATTGGATATGAAGTTTTATTCATAAATGCAAAACAGGGAATAGGTATTGAAAGATTAAAGGAAAAAATAGAAGGAAATGTAACTGTTTTCTGTGGGCCTTCAGGAGCAGGGAAATCTACATTGATAAATAAACTTGCTGATAAGGAGCATATGGAAACAGGAAAAGTAAGTGAAAAACTTGGAAGAGGTAAACATACTACAAGACATAGTGAACTTATTGAGGTTGCAGATGGATATATAGTAGATACTCCTGGATTTTCAACTCTAGAAATTAAGGATTTGATGGATAAAAATTCTTTAAAATATTGTTTTCCTGAATTTAGTCAGTATAATGATAATTGTAAATATAGGGGCTGTCTGCATTATAAGGAGCCAAAATGTGCATTAAAAGATGCTGTTGAGGAAGGGAAAGTTAATAAATACAGATATGATTTCTATATTAAATCATTAGAAGAAATAATGGAGGAGGAAAAAAACAAATGGTAAAAATTGCACCATCGATATTATCAGCAGATTTTTCAAAATTAGGAGAGGATATTAAGGCAATAGATAAAGGAGGAGCAGATTTTGTTCATATAGATGTAATGGATGGATCTTTTGTTCCTAACATATCTTTTGGATTTCCTATAATGAAATCTATAAGAAAGCTTACAGATAAGGTGTTCGATGTACATTTGATGATTGATAATCCATCAAATTACATTGATGATTTTGTAGATGCTGGAGCAGATTTAATAACTGTTCACTATGAAGCAGATAGACATATAGACAGAACTATAAATTATATCAAATCAAAGGGGAAAATGGCAGGTATTGCATTAAATCCTGGTACTCCTGTTAGTGTATTAAAAGATTTAATACCAAGTCTTGATATGGTTTTGATAATGTCAGTAAATCCTGGATTTGGAGGACAGAAGTTCATTCCATATTCTATAGATAAAATCAAGGAAGTGAAAGCACTCAGCGAAAAATTAAATCCTGAACTTTTAATACAGGTTGATGGAGGAATTGGAAGCGGAAATGCTAAAGATGTAATAGAAGCAGGAGCTAATGTTATAGTTGCTGGCTCAGCTGTATTTAATGGTGGAGATATTAGTGAAAATATTAAAGCTTTAAGGGGGTAAAGTTTTGAGGGCGGTTATTGTAGCTGGGGGAAATAAGCCTTCAGAAAAATTATTAAAATCATATATCAAAGATGCTGATTTAGTGTTAGGGGCTGATAGGGGCAGTGAATATCTTTATGATTATGATATAACTCCGGATGTTATTCTTGGTGATTTTGATTCTATCAACAAGGAAAAGCTTAAGATGATAGAAAATAAAAATATTGAAATTATTAAATTTCTACCAGAAAAAGATTATACCGATACTGAAATTGCAATTATGGAAGCAATGAAGAGAGGTGCAGATACAATATATCTCTTTGCAGGGATCGGAACAAGGGCTGATCATACTCTTGGAAATATAGGCCTTATACTTACTACAAAGAAAAAAGGTGCAAGGCTTACTATAATAGATGATCATAACAAAATGTATCTTGCAGATAATGATATGAGCTTAAATGGAGTATATGGCGAAACAATTTCATTCCACGCATTAAGCGATGTAGTTAAGGGTTTCGAAATAAAAGGAGCTAAATATAACCTGGATAGTTATGATATGCATCTTCTTGACCCTAGAGCTATATGTAATGAATTTCTTGATACTCCTATAAATATAAAATATAAAAGCGGTGAATTATTAATAATTCATTCAATTGATTAAAAATAGGAACATATTTGGATGTTTCTGAATATTAATATAATAAGGTAAAAAAATTAATATTCATAGGAGGCATTAATATGAAAATAATTGCTGTGAAACTACCTAAATTCTTTTCTAATATAATTAAATTTTTTAGAAGGAAAAAGTAGAGTATACATAAAATAGCTCTAAGAGTAAAAATAATTTAATTCTAGTCATAAGTTAGAATTTATATTTTAAGGTTCTAATTTATGACTATTTATTTGCTTAAAAATATAAGTTTTTACAGCAGTGAAAGTAATATAAAAAATATTTTAAACTTAATAAAGAGTGTGGAATATTAGATTTATATTTAAGAAAAAATATAGGTATTTTTTAGATTGGATATTATAATTTAACGCAAAATAAAAAATGCAATTGGGATAACAATTGCATTCCTTATTATGAACTATATTGCTCTTTGAACCTTTCCAGATCTAAGGCATCTTGTACATACATGAACAGTTTTTGGTGTTCCGTTAACTAAAGCTTTTACTTTCTTTATGTTAGGAGCCCAAGTTCTCTTTGATTGACGATGTGAGTGGCTGTATTGTACACCTGCTACAACACCCTTATCACAAATTTCGCATCTTCTTGCCATTAGAAAACACCTCCTTATATTACAAAGATAATCATCTTCAATAGGACAGTAGAAATTATATCATAGGATTTTATTTTATGCAAGTAGTTTTTGTGCGTTAATTTTAGATATTAGTAAAAAGGTATAATATTATGAGTATTTGTGTAAAAATAATAAGAAAACCATATGTAAGACTATATAAATGTATAATTGTACTTATACATAGCAATAAATATATAAATAGATATGATTGATGTATTTATTTAATTTTTATATGCTATTTATTCATAATATACAGTAAAATTCAAAATAATAAAAAGTTTTTATTGTAGTTAAGTAATTATTGTAATAAAATTCTATCTATAGTTTTATTACAGTAATAGAACTATAGATAAATATATAAAAATAACTTTTCTTATTATCATTACTTAAACATATCATAAATGGGCAGTATTAATATTGGTAATGAATGCCTCAGAACTTCAAAAAACTTGAATAAAATAGTGTTCTAATATAGAATAGAAGTTAGGATATAATAATAGGAGGAATATATATGGTTGGATTTTGCAACGAAAATGGTAATATAACTTATTCAGAAGAAGTTTTAGCAAAAATTGTTGGGTTATCAACAATGGAATGTTACGGAGTAGTTGGAATGGTTTCAAAAAGCCCTACAGAAGGTCTTTGGGAACTGATGGGAAAAGAAAACTTAAGTAAAGGCGTAAAATTAGTTCTAACTGATGATGATAGATTACAAATAGAATTATTTATTATGGTAGAATACGGAACAAAGATTTCTGTTATATCAAATAATATTATACAAAAGGTTCGTTATAGCATTGAAAACTATACTGGACTTAAAGTTTCATCAATCACAGTGAATGTGCAAGCGGTTAGAGTCTAGGAGGGTAAACTAAAATGAAATATGAAAGAATTAATGGCCATGATTTTTACAACATGGTTGTCAATGCTAGCAATAGATTATTAGAAGAAAGTGAGTTTGTAAATGCACTTAATGTTTTCCCAGTACCAGATGGTGATACTGGAACTAATATGTCTATGACATTTAAGGCTGCAGTAAAAGAAATTGAAAACATGAATACAGACTCTATTGGAGAAATTTCTAAGAAGCTGGCAAAAGGTGCCTTAATGGGTGCAAGAGGTAACTCAGGTGTTATCTTATCTCAAATTCTTAGAGGTATATCTAAAGGATTAGAAGGTAAGACTGATGTTGATAGTGCAGAATTTGCTGTTGCTTTCTTTGAAGGTTCTAAATCAGCATATAAAGCAGTTATGAGACCAACAGAGGGTACTATACTTTCAGTAATAAGAGCAGCATCAGAAGCAGCTGTAGCAAGCGAAGCTAAAGACATAGTTGAATTTATGGATGAAGTGACAAAAGAAGCTAAAGTTATGCTTGATAAGACTCCTGAACTTTTACCTGCACTTAAAAAGGCAAAAGTTGTTGACTCTGGTGGAATGGGACTTTATATCATTTTTCAAGGAATGTATGAAGCTTTAAAAGATGGAATAAAGGCTGAAGTAAAGGACATAGCAGTTAAAGAAGGCGGAAAAGTAGGAGCTCAGTCTACAGAAGATGTTGACATAAAATTTGGATACTGCACTGAATTTATTATTCTTGGTGATGCAGAAAAAGCAAAAGAATTCCAGGATACTATTGAATCACTTGGTGATTCTATGATAGTTGTAGGATATGATGATGTTATAAAAGTTCATATCCATACAAATGATCCGGGAAAAGTATTATCGCATGCTGTTCAAATCGGTGAATTATCAAAGATAAAAATTGACAACATGAGAGAAGAACATAGAGAATTATTAATGGAAAGAAAAGATTATGAAGAAGCAGAAAAACAAAATGATGAAGATGAAGTAGCTACTTCTTCAGAAGAAATGAAAGCTTATGGATTTATTACAGTAGCAATGGGTGATGGAATTGCAAACATATTTAAAGAATTAGGTGTGGATCACGTTATAGAAGGTGGTCAGACAATGAATCCATCTACTCAGGATATGCTTGAAGCTGTAGAAAAAATAAATGCAGAGCACATTTTCATTCTTCCAAACAACAAGAACATAATAATGGCAGCAAATCAGGCTGCTGAAATAAGTGGTAAAGATATTCGTGTAATACCTACAACAAGCATTCCACAAGGAATAGCATGTGTGACTATGTTCAATCCAGACAGTGATGTTGAGGAAAACTTCAATGAATTACAATCTGCTATTGAAGCAGTTAAAACAGGATCTGTAACTTATGCTGTAAGGGATACAGAAATAGATGGAATCGAAATTAAAGAAGGCAACATGCTTGGATTAGTAGAAGGAAAGATCAAAGAAGTTGGTCAAGATAATGCAGAAGTTGCAATTAAAGTTTTAGATGACATGATTGATGAAGATAGCGAGCTTATAACAGTTTATTATGGAAACGAAGTTAGTGATGAAGAAGCAGAAAGCTTCCAAGAAAGACTTGAAGAAAAGTATGAAGACTTTGATATACAGGTTTATAAAGGAAATCAACCATTATACTACTTCTTATTATCAGTGGAATAAAAATAAAAAAAGCACCTTTGGGTGCTTTTTTATTTTGTGATGTTGCATAATGACATATGAAATATTACAATATTCTATGTTGTATTTTTTCTTTAAGTTAAGACTGAAAGATAAATATAAAATTCATTTATACATTCAGAGAAAGAAATTGAAATATAATATTAAACTTGTAAAATTGATATGATAGATTTGCTATAGATATGCAGTAGTTAAAAACTAAGCAGTACTGATAATGTGAGGGGAGATTTATATGGATATATATAGTAATATATCTACACTGAAGGGTGTGGGACCTAAAGCAACTGAAAAGTTAAACAGATGTGGTATATTCAATATTCTTGATATACTTTTATATTTCCCAAGAGATTATGATTTTGTAGATGGAAATGTAGACTTTGAAACTATAACTGGTGAAGAAAAGCTGATATTGCTATGTGAAACAAAATTATTTAAGAGAGATGTAAGAACGAAAAGCGGAAAATTATTAACTACTATAGATTTTCAATATGGTGAGCATAAAGTCAGTGCAAAATGGTTTAATCAGCCTTATGTAAAAAATAATTTTCAAGTGGGAAAAGCGTATAACCTTATGGGGAAATTTAAGAGAGTAGGAAAAATGCTTGAAGTTGTAGGACCGGTTATAGCATGCGGTGAAGCAATTTCAAGTGAAATAATTCCTAAATATCCTTTGAAGGGTGATATAAGCAATAAATTATTTGAGAAGTTAATCAATAATATCCTGATTAACATGAATATAAAAGAAAATATGCCACAAGATATATTAGATAAGTATCATCTTGTATCTTTAGATACGGCAATAAGAAGCATACATTTCCCGGAAAATAAAAACATGCTGGAACGTGCAAAAACAAGACTTAAGTTTCAGGAACTATTTACATATTCTTTAAAGCTGCTGCTTTTAAAGTATCAGCTGAAGAAAATTACTAATGGTATTTCTTTTGAATGGGCAGAAGAGCTGAAAGAATTTAAGGAAAGTCTCCCTTTTCCACTAACAAATGCTCAGACAAGGGTTGTAAGAGAAATATTGAGAGACCAGAAATCATCCTCTCCAATGAACAGACTTATTCAGGGGGATGTGGGCAGCGGTAAGACTATAATTGCTCTTATTTCAATATTTAATGTGATAAAAAATGGATATCAGAGTGTGCTTATGGCTCCAACTGAAATTCTTGCAGTTCAGCATTATGAGGAAGCAAAAAAAGTCTTTTCTAAATTCAATATAGAAATTGAACTTCTTACTGGAGGAACTAGTGCCAAGGAAAAGAAGAGAATAAAGGAAAGGATAAAAAGTGATGAGCCTATTCTTGTTATAGGTACTCATGCACTCTTTCAGGAAGATGTTGAGTTTGGAAAGCTTGGTCTTATAATAACTGATGAACAGCATAGATTTGGCGTTGAACAGAGAAGCAAGCTTATGAATAAAGGAAAAAAGGCTGACTGTATAGTAATGACAGCAACTCCTATACCAAGGACACTTGCACTTTATCTATATTCTGATCTTGATGTATCTGTTATTGATGAACTTCCACCAGGGAGAAAGAAAATTGATACAAGATATTACGAAGATTCACAGCGTGATATAGCATATGAACTTGCTTATGATGAAATTAAAAAGGGAAGACAGGTATACATTGTATGTCCACTGATTGAAGAAGATGAAAAAGAGCAGCTTAATTCCGTGGAAACTCTATATGATAAGCTTACTAATACAGTATTCAGAAATATAAGAGTAGAAATTCTTCATGGTAAAATGAAGGGTGCTGAAAAAGATGATATAATAAGAAGATTTAAGAATCACGAAACTGATGTGCTTATTTCTACAACAGTAATTGAAGTGGGAGTAAATGTACCTAATGCATCAGTAATGATTGTTGAAAATGCAGAACGCTTTGGTCTTGCGCAGCTCCATCAGCTTAGAGGAAGAGTGGGAAGAGGCCAGTATGAATCTTTTTGTATCCTTATTGCTAAGGCAAAGAGCAATATAACAAAGAAAAGAATGATGATAATGACAGAATCCAGCGATGGATTTCTTATATCAGAACAGGATCTGAAGCTTAGAGGTGCGGGAGAAATGTTCGGAAGAAAACAAAGCGGTGATGCAGGGTTTGCCCTTGCAAATCTTTATGATGATATAAATATATTAAGGTGTGCTAAACAGGAAGCAAATAATATACTTAAAGATGATTCACCAATCAACAGGGAACTTGTTAATGAAATAAGCAAAAACCTTGAAAGAAGCAGTAAATATATTTGTTTTAATTAAATTGAAATTTTATATACAAATATGTTAATATAATAAATATATACCTTAAGGAGGAAATATACTTGAGAATAATAGCAGGAAAAGCAAGAGGGCACAAATTAATACCTCCGGCAACAATGGAAACAAGACCAACTTTGGATAGAGTAAAGGAAGCAATGTTCAGCTCAATCCAATTATATATACCTGAAGGAGTAGTTGTTGATGTATTTGCAGGGACAGGAAGCCTAGGCCTTGAAGCTGCAAGCAGAGGTGCAAGTGAAGTTTATTTATTTGATAAAAGCGACACAACTTTTCCATTATTAAAAGAAAATGTTAAGAATCTTAAATTTGAAGATTTCTGTTTTCCAATAAAGACTGACGCTTATATGGGACTAAAAAATCTTGCAAGTAAGGGAAAGAAGTTTGACATAATATTTATAGACCCGCCTTATTGCAGAGAGATGATACCTGAGGCTATGAAGATTGTAGAAGAAAATGATCTTTTAAAGAAAGATGGAATAATAGTAACAAAGATAGATTCAATAGAAGAAATCTATGGAGGATATAATAACATAAAGCTTTTAAAGAGCAAGAGGTACGGTAACACAACTGTATGTTATTATAAATATGAGGAGAATTAAAATGAGTGTAGCAGTTTATCCAGGAAGTTTTGATCCAATAACAAATGGTCACATTGATATCATAAAAAGAGGATCAAAGATTTTTGATAAGATTATCGTAGGTGTATTGGTTAATGTAGACAAAAAACACTTATTTGAGATAGACGAAAGAGTAAAACTGATTAAAAGAGTTACAAATGATATAGAGAATGTTGAAGTTATAAGCTTCAATGGTCTTTTAGTTGATTTATTAAAGGAGTACAATGCAAATGTGATTTTAAAGGGTCTGAGAAATTCAACAGATTTTGAATATGAATTGCAGATGGCATATATAAATAAAGAATTAAATTCTGACATTGAAACTTTATGTATGATGAGTTCTCCTGAAAACTTACATATAAGTTCTTCATGTGTTAAACAGGTAGCTAAATTTGGTGGAAATATTGAAGGGCTTGTTCCAAAAGAAATTGTTTCTGATATATTGACAAGAATAAATAGCTAAGGAGTGTTTTTTATGGAAAAAGTAGATGTAAATATTATAGAGTTACTTGAATATTTGCAGGATGAAGTTGACAATGCAGCTAAAGTACCCATGAGCGGTAAAGTAATGATAGACAAGAGAGAAATCCTTGAAATAGTTGACCAGGTAATAAATTATTTGCCAGATCAGCTTAAAAAAGCGGAATGGATTATGAATGAAAAAGAAAGAATCTTAAATGAAGCTAAAAAGGAATATGACTCTGTCAAAAAAGAAACTGCAAGCATGATGAGAAAGAATATTGAAAATCATAATATAGTAAAAGAAGCTAAAATCAGAGCAGAAGAGATTATAGCCTCAGCACAAAGAGATGCTAAGGCTATAAGGCTTGGCTCTAGAGATTACTCTGATGAGATATTAAGCCAGTTAGACAAAGAAATTGAAAATCAGAAAATGAAATTAATAACTGGTCTTCAGGCTAATTTTGAAAATGCAGCAAATGAAATTGACAAAACATTAAATGATGTAAGTTTAGTTATCAAAGATAACGTAAAAGAACTAAGAAGTATGAAGAAATAATCTTTTAAAAATTAGTTTTCCTTTTATAAAATAATCTATTAGATATCTTAAAGAAGATTGATAGTACAAGCATTGCAGTTACTGGAAATATGCTGTATTTTAAAGGTGATGATGGAATTATAGTTATGTTTGAAGTATATACGGAAGAAGGAGTAATTATAGTAACAATGTATGTTATTATAAAACTGATAATTCCCTGTATAAATTTTAAGATGATATATCGATTCATCTTAATATCTGTATCACCTACAAAAGAAGTGACCTGAGCAATTATAGCAAGACCGGAAAATGAGCATAAAAAACTTATAAGGCTGAGCTTTAATGGTATGGAAATTGACAGTGACGATATTATGCTGCATCCGTTTGTTATTTCTATTGAACCTAATAGTGTAGAATATAAAACATCAGTTGGAATCTTAAAAAACTGCTCTATATTTCTGATTAAATAAGTAATAAATGTACTGTTTTTAATTAGTGATATAATAACAGAGAAAATAATTATAAATCCTCCTATATTCAATATTGTAATGATTGAATTTTCAATGGAGTTTTTCACAGCAACGCCTATATTAGGAATAGGCTGCTGATTAGTTTTCAGAGAACTTGTATTTTTAACAGTTCTCTTTTTTCGTGTAATTAAACCTATAAATATACAGGAAAGATAATTACCGATTAGAAGTATATAGCCGAAAGTAATATTATCTAGAAGTGCTGAAGCAACAGAACCAATGAGAAATAATGGACCTACATTTGAAGCTATATTTAAAAGTCTTATATATTCATCTTTTTCAATATATCCCATAGTATAAATATCAGCACAGTATTTTGCTCCAATGGGATATCCGCATAAAACACTTGCAGCTATTGGAAAGGAACAGTTCTTTGAAAGTGAAAGAGGGCTGCATACTATAGGTCCTAGAAACTTTGAGTATAATGTTATCCCGTCATAGGATATAAGCAAATTACAGATTATTAAAAAAGGAAAGGTAGTAGGCAGTATAGCCTTGTACCACAATTTGCATCCATCAAGTGCAGCAGCAATGCATTTATTGATGTTTGCAGCAAATAAGACTATTGCTATTGTCATCAATATACATATAAATGAATTCAATTGAATGTTGAGCTGTTTCTTCAAAAGTAATGCTAATAAAATAATAAAGAGCCATAGTACAGCAATATATAACATTTGACCACTCCTATTCATCATCTTATAATCAGTGGAAACTAATAAATTTACCAATATGATACGGTAATTTCATTTGTTGACTTCAGTCTTCATCGCAAGCATCGATAACCTTAAAGAAGATATCTTAAGTGATATTGACTTAAATGCTATCTGATAATTGTTAAATGAAAAAAAGTGGTGAAACCACTTTTTTCATATTGATTTCTACTATACATATATATGCTGATAGTAATGTAGAATATTATTTTATTATTACAGGTCCCCTTAGATAGTCATCCATTGGATTTACATGAGGATTTAATATTGAATACGCTTTTGTTCCGAGTATATCAAGCTCCATGTGGACAGGAAGATTATTTCTAGGAACCTTTGTTATTATATCTATACTGCAGTTTTTCTTCATTGCTTTCAATATATCACGTCCTTTAGAATTAAACCCAAGAACACGGGCATATGGAACTGGTGTTTTTGCAAGATGCAGCAGATCATATTTTTCAAGTCCTAAGAAGTATTGTGCTAAAATTCTGTTTATCCTTGTATAAGTGTAGCGCTTGCTTTTAACTTTTAATATGAGCTCATCAAGGGAAGTAGAATTCAGAATTTCTTTGTATATTTTATTATCCAATCCTTCTGAAGCATCAGGAAGATATTTTAGTGATTCAACATCAGTAAGGAGTTTATACTTAAGATACTTAAACATATCCTGTTCGAAGATGAATGGATAATTAATTGAATTTAGATTTTCTAAAATATCATATGTTTCTTGTGGAAGAATATCTGCGAGTTTATCAAGTGATCCAGTCTTTAAATATTTTCTTATTGATGTTGCGGAAGAAAAGCTGTTATTTATATTTTCTTCGTTGTATGCTGAACCTTCTCTCTTCAATGTGTATGGAGATATTCTGCTTCCTAATACTTTTAATGCCTTTAAATATTCAATTCCCAGTATATTATTCGAGTTTGATAATACTTCTAATGCGTGGGTGGAGTTTAAATATTCATTAAGGGCATTAGCTCTGCTTGTGTGAAAGGGAAGTCCTGAATTTATATGTTTTTTCAGAATTTCCTTAAAGTCTTCAGGTTCGTCGCATAAAACCTGAGCTATATTCTGAAGAGGTTTGATGCTTCCTTCTTCGCTTCCAAAATATAGATTATCTATAACTCCTAAAGAATTTAAAAGAGATACGCTTCCAAAAGCAAAATGCTCTGCAGAAGATATTGAATAGACTAGAGGAAGCTCTAAAACAAGATCTACTCCGTTTTTTAAGGCCATTTCAGTTCGTTTCCACTTATCAACTATGGCAGGAATACCTCTCTGCATAAAATTTCCACTCATTACGCAAACTATACTATATGCATTTGTATCCTTTAATGCATTTTCTAAATGATATTTATGACCTTTATGGAAAGGATTATATTCAGTAATTATACCGGTAATTATAAAAATCGCCTCCAAACATTAAAATTAATATATATAATAGTTTTGACAATTAAGTCTGATAAATATTACGAATTTTACATTAATTGTCTTATGTGAATTATAATTTTAAAATGTAATGTATATTATACAATTATATTTAGAGCTATATTATAATATAAAAAAGCATGTATTTAAATTGATAATGCATTGAAAAATGACAAAAAAATAATGGGGAAAAAATTTTTTTATGATTTTTGATTGTTAAAAAATATACTTTTAGTGTATAGGCATTTTGCACTTGAATTGTCTGATAATTTAGATTATTGCCAATCTATCGAATTCTATTTTAGTGGTTGAAATATCTAGGCTTATAGGAGTATATTAATTATAGAGATTTAGAGTTGAAAGGAGAACATGACTATGGAACTTATGAAAAAAATATGGGAAGCTGCAAAATCAAATAAGAAGAAAATAGTTCTTCCAGAAGGAAATGAAGAAAGAACTATTGCTGCAGCTCAAAAAATTTGCAATTTAGGATTAGCTCATCCAATACTTATTGGTGACACAAAAGAAATCTTTGCAAAAGCTAAAGATTTAGATGTAGATTTATCTCAAGTTGAAATAATAAACCCAAATGAATCGGAAAACTTACAAAGATATATAAATGAATTTTACGAATTAAGAAAAGCAAAAGGCGTAACTATGGAAAAAGCTGAAAAGATAGTTAGGGACCCATTATACTTTGCTACAATGATGGTAAAATTAGATGATGCTGATGGCATGGTATCAGGCGCTGTTCATACAACAGGAGATTTATTAAGACCAGGTCTTCAAATCATAAAGACTGCTCCAGGAGTATCGTGTGTATCAAGTTTCTTTATCATGGAAGTACCAAACTCACCATATGGAGAAAACGGACTACTATTCTTTGCAGACTGTGCAGTTAATCCAATGCCAACTGAAGATATGTTAGCTTCAATTGCCATAGCTACTGCTGATAATGCAAAGTTATTATCTAAAATAGATCCAAAGGTTGCTATGTTATCGTTCTCTACAATGGGAAGTGCTGATCATGAAGTTGTAGATAAAGTTAGAAATGCAACAGTGAAAGCAAAAGAATTAAGACCTGACTTAGATATAGATGGTGAATTACAATTAGATGCAGCTATAGTTCCTAAGGTTGCAAAACAAAAAGCACCAGGAAGCAAAGTAGCAGGAAATGCAAATGTTTTAGTATTCCCAGACTTACAAGCCGGCAACATAGGATACAAATTAGTTCAAAGATTTGCAAATGCAGAAGCGATCGGACCAGTATGTCAAGGTTTTGCTAAGCCAATCAATGACTTATCAAGAGGATGCAGCATAGAAGATATAGTTAATGTTGTAGCTTTAACAGCTGTTCAAGCGCAAGGAATAAAATAATTAAGATAAGATTAGATGTTCAAGTAAGGAGTTAGAAAGATGAAAATATTAGTTATAAACTGTGGAAGTTCTTCGTTAAAATACCAACTTATAGATATGTCAAACAATGGAGTGTTAGCTCAAGGTCTTGTTGAAAGAATAGGAATAGACGGAATATTAACTCAAAAAGTTGATGGAAGAGAAAAATATATTGTTGAAACAGATCTTAAAGATCATCAAATGGCTATAGACTTAGTATTAAAGACTTTAGTTGATGAAAAACAAGGTGTAATTAAATCAATGGATGAAATTTCAGCAGTAGGACACAGAGTGGTTCATGGTGGAGAAAAATATTCCAAGTCTGTTATAGTTAATGATGAAGTTTTAGCAAACCTTGAAGAATTAGTTAAGCTTGCACCATTACACAACCCAGCAAACATAATAGGAATAAAGGCTTGTCAAGCTCTTATGCCAAACACACCAATGGTTGTAGTATTTGATACAGCATTCCACCAAACAATGCCACAAAAAGCTTTCATGTATCCAGTACCATACAAATTCTATGAAGAAGATCACGTAAGAAGATATGGATTCCACGGAACTTCTCATAAATATGTTGCAGGTGAAGTTGCTAAATGGATGGATAAAGACATTAAAGATCTTAAGATAATCACTTGTCACTTAGGTAATGGTGTAAGTGTTACTGCTGTTGATGGTGGTAAATCTGTAGATACAACAATGGGATTCACACCACTTGATGGTATAATAATGGGATCAAGAAGCGGAAGCATAGATCCAGCTATAGTAACTTTCTTACAAAAAGAAAAAGGATATACTCCTGATGAAGTTGATAACATTTTAAATAAACAAAGTGGTGTTTTAGGAGTATCAGGAGTAGGAACTGACTTTAGAGATATCAGAGCAGCTGCTGAAAAGAATGATGCAAGAGCATTATTAACTATGGATATTTACGGATACCAAATCAAGAAGCAAATTGGTGCATATGCAGCAGCAATGGGTGGATTAGATGCTATCGTATTTACAGCTGGTATAGGAGAACATGCTCCAGAAGTAAGAATAAGAGCATTAACAAACATGGAATTCTTAGGAATTGACATAGATGCAACTAAGAATGATAACCAAAATGTTGGAGATGGTATGGAAATTTCTACACCAGATTCAAAAGTTAAGTTATATGTAATTCCTACAAACGAAGAATTGATGATTGCTGAAGAAACTTTAGAGCTAATTAAGTAGCAAATTACGATAAATATCTTGACTTTTAGACTACTCCTTTATATAATAAATTATGTTTGATTTATAAATTAATTGCTAAGGAGTGATAAGGAGATTATTGGATTATTGACATGAAGTCAATTATGCAATATACTCTGTAAGTATGAAGATACAGATTTCAGATATTATTTCAGGTAAAGACAGAAGTAAAAAAATTGACGAAATTTTTAATATTGAGTCATTTGAATTTGAAGGTGATACTATCAAACCGATAACTCCTTGCAAGGTTAATGGAGTTATAACTTCAGATAATGATGTATTAGTAGTTACTGCTAATATAAAGACTGAGTTAGAAATGGTATGTTCAAGATGCTTAGATACCTTTATCTATCCAATAGATATTGATATAGAAGAAAGGTTTACAACAAATAGTGAAAGTGAAGACGAAGAAGCTGTTGTTGTAATAGATGATGTCTTAGACATCACTGAATTAGTTGAAACAAGTATAATTTCAACTTTACCAATTAAGAGAGTATGTAAAGACGACTGTAAAGGACTATGCCAGGAATGTGGATGTAACTTAAATGTTCATACATGTGACTGCAACAAAGAAGATGTAGATATACGTTTCGAAGTCTTAAGAGGTTTGTTTAATAATAAGGAGGTGTAATGAATGGGTTGTCCAGCTAGAAAGCAATGTAGTGCTAGAACTAAGAAGAGAAGAGCTCAAACTTTTAAAGCTAGTTTACCAGGCATCGTAGAATGTCCACAATGTCACGAAATGAAACTTGCTCATAGAGTATGTAAGAACTGTGGTTTTTACAAAGGTAAGGAAGTAGTAGCTTCTGAAAACTAAAAGAAAGTCTTATGACTTTCTTTCTTTTATGCCCGCCAGTAAATAATCTTCTGATTATTTACTGGCGGTTTTATTTTTCTTAAAAACCTACATTAGTGATTCAAATATGTGATAGGATAAAATTATATATTCTATTATAATACAATAAATGAAGAATGATGTATATGTTCACAAATATAGTAAATTGGCGCTTATTGATGAATGAATTTGTAAAGAGTCATGGCTTGGGTAACGAATATGTAGTGCTAAATAGTGAAAAACTAAGCTTTGAACTTAATGACAAAGCTATAAAGATCTGGGAAAGAGGTGCAGGATTTACTCTTGCTTCTGGAACATCATCATGTGCAGTTGTCAGTGTTCTTAAAAAGAGAAAGCTAGTTGAGAATAAGGTTAAAGTCAAACTTCTAGGAGGAGAACTTATAATCCATGTTGATGATGAATATAACGTGAGAATGACTGGACCAGTAAGTCAGAGTGTAGAGGGTGTTTTAAGCTCAGAGCTTATTGAAGATATTGAAAAATAATATGTTAATTTTATAACAAGTAATTTGAAATTTCTATGAAATAAATTGTACAGATTAGTATATGTATATATTTATATGTAAATAGTAGGTGTAATATAAGTAATATTGCTGTATAATTAATATATTATACGTTATTATATAAAAATACGGTAAATATATAGCAGAGGTGATAATAGATATGAAAATAGCTATAGATGGAATGGGCGGAGATAACGCACCAGTTGCTGTAATTGATGGTGTCGTTGCAGCGCTGAAGGAATATAGTGATATAGAGTTTTATATTACGGGTCCAGAAGATAAAATTAATGCAGAATTAGCTAAATATGATTATCCTAAGGATAAGGTTACAGTAGTTAATGCAGAAGAAGTTATCTCAACAAATGAGCATCCTGTAATGGCTGTAAGAAGAAAGAAAGACTCAAGTATAGTAAAGGCTTTGAATTTAGTTAAGGATAAGACTTGTGATGCTATAATATCAGGAGGAAGTACTGGAGCATTTCTTGCTGGATGTACTCTTATAGTTGGTAGAATAAAAGGAGTTGAAAGACCAGCTTTAGCGCCTATAATGCCTGGAAGAAAGGGTCAGTTTATGATAGTTGACGTTGGAGCTAATGTTGACTGTAAGCCTTTATTCCTTGTACAGTTTGCTAAAATGGGTAAGATATATTATGAACATGTTTTTAATGTAAAGAATCCAAGTGTAGGACTTATTAATATTGGTGAAGAAGAAGAAAAAGGAAATGAACTTGCCAAGGCAACATATAAATTATTAAAGAATGAAGAAAATTTAAACTTTAAAGGAAATGTAGAGCCAAGAGATGTTCCGAAAGGAGAAACCAATATTTTAGTAAGTGATGGATTTGTAGGAAATACTGCGTTGAAGATGTATGAAGGTGCAGCATCAACAATTCTTGGGATGATTAAAGATGAAGTTATGCAGGCTTCCATTATATCAAAATTAGGAGTGGTTCTTTTAAAGCCAGTGTTGAAGAGTCTTATGAAGAAGGTTGATTACAAGGAATATGGAGGTGCGCCATTCTTAGGTGTTGACGGTATATGTATAAAAGCTCATGGAAGTTCTGACGGGAAAGCATTTAAAAATGCAATAAGACAGACTAAGATTTTCTATGATAATAAAGTTCTTGAAAATATGAAAGAAGAATTTTCAAAACAAAATTAAATTAAATATTATAAAAGAAATATTGACGATTTAAATATTATATAATATTATCTAAATGTAGAACTTGGGAGGTGAAACAAATGTTTGAAAGAATCCAAGCAATAGTTGCTGATAAATTAAGTATCGACGAAGGAAGCGTAACAATGGATGCATCTTTCATTGATGATTTAAACGCTGACTCATTAGATATTGTTGAGCTTATAATGGCTTTAGAAGATGAACTAGATATGGAAATTCCAGACGAAGACGTTGAAAACTTCAAGACAGTTGGAGATGTTGTTAATTACGTTAAAGCTCATCACGAAGAATAGCATGATCCCGCGTTTTCTGCGGGATTTTATCTTTATTAATTAGTTTATTCTTGAATTTGTTATATTAGCAAGTTGAAGAATAAACTTCTAAGGAGTGGAAAAATGAATAAATATACACTTAAAGAAATTGAAGAAAACTTAGGAGTTTGTTTTAATAATCCGACATTATTAAAAACTGCACTTACACATAGTTCTTTTGCCAATCAGTTTAAGGATGCAGAATATAATGAAAGACTTGAATTTTTAGGAGATGCAGTTCTGCAGCTATGTATTACTGAACATCTATTTAATAATTTTAAAAATAAATCAGAAGGAGAACTTACTAAAATACGTAGTTTGATCGTATGTGAAAATTCTCTTTATGAAATTGCTAAAAAACTTCATCTTGGGGAATATATAAGAATGAGCAAAGGTGAAGAATTAACAGGAGGAAGAGAAAGGATTTCTATACAGGCTGATGCTGTTGAAGCTGTAATAGCTGCTGTTTATTTAGATAAAGGCATAGGATTTGTAAGAGATTTTATCCTTTTGCATTTTGAAGAAATAATAAAGAAAGCTATAAATAACGAAATCGTATTAGATTTCAAGACAAAGCTTCAGGAATTTTTACAAAAGGATGGAGAAGTATCGATTCATTATGAATTGACAAAATACGAAGGTCCTCCACACAGACGTAAATTCTATACTAATGTTGTTATTGACAGCAGTATTATGGGAGAAGGATGTGGATACAGTAAAAAAGAAGCAGAACAAAATGCTGCAAAGCAGGCCTTGAAGAAGCTGGATAAGACAAATGAGTAAAAATTATTATATAATACCTATATTTGTGCCACATGAAGGGTGCCCTCATGACTGTGTGTTCTGTAATCAGGATAAGATAACAGGTGTGAAAAAGGATTCATTAAGAATTGTAGAAGATGGAAGAAGAGTTGAAATCAATAATTCATGCAGTAACGATAAAGAAGAAGTGACAGCAGAAAGTGTAAGAAAAACTGTATATGAATATCTTGAAACAATAAACCATAATGAAGCTACAGTTGAAATATCCTTCTTTGGTGGAACGTTTACTGGAATAAGGGAAGAAAAGCAGAGAGAACTTCTTGAAGTAGCAAGAGAGTTTAAGGAGAAAGGTCTTATAGATAAGATCAGAATGTCTACAAGACCTGATTACATAAATGAGTATATATTATCTTACTTAAAGGAATATAAAGCAGATATAATTGAACTTGGAGTTCAGTCTTTAAATGAAGAAGTCCTTATTAAGGCTGGAAGAGGTCATGATGTAAAATCTGTATATGAAGCATCAAAGCTTATAAAGGAATATGGATTTACATTAGGTCATCAGATAATGCCTGGCCTTCCAGGGGATAGTTTTGAAACTGACATAGAAACTGCAAAAACTTCAATATCTATGAAGCCTGATATATGCAGACTATATCCTGCACTGACAATAAAGGGAACTGCAATGGAAATAATGTATAACAGGGGTGATTATGTTCCTTATACGTTAGAAGAAGCAGTTGAAGTAAGTAAGGAAATGTATAAACTTTACAGAGATAATTCTGTAAATGTAATAAGAATAGGTCTTCAGCCTACTGAAACTATAAATGACAAGAACGATGTTGTTGCAGGACCTTTCCATCCAGCATTTAGAGAACTGGTTGAAAGCAGCCTTATGGCTGAGCTTATATTGGAAACTATGAAAAAAGAAGAAAAAGCTGAACTTCATATTAACTCAAAAGAAATAAGCAAGCTTTATGCAAATAAAAAGATGTATTTTAATAAGCTTAAAGAAAACAATAAGATTATTAATGTAGTACAGGACAACAACGTTGAAAGAGGCAGAATTATACTCTACCTAGAAAATAAAAAAGTGGATATAATATATTAGCGAGGGGAAACTCTCGCTTTTAATATATGTTTTTGTGATTAATAACCACAATAAGCAGGAAATTTCAATAGTACTTGCCCATTATCGGGTGGAATTTATTAATTGCTATTTATCAGTGTTTGCTATAAACTAATTATGATTGGAAGTGTTTGAATTGAAGAGAAAGACTAGAGAGAAGATGAAAATCGCTCTTGCTATTTTTATTATAATAATATTTATTGTGGGACTTTTACCTACTATATTTTTTTAAATGAGGAGTGGAAACATTGTTTTTAAAATCTCTGGAGATAAGAGGATTTAAGTCCTTTGCGGATAAGACGGAATTAAAATTTAAAAAAGGAGTAACTGCTGTTGTAGGACCAAATGGAAGCGGAAAAAGTAATATATCTGATGCAGTGAGATGGGTTCTTGGAGAACAGAGCATTAAAGTATTAAGAGGAGGCAAGATGGAGGATGTCATCTTTGCTGGAACACAGTTCAGAAAACCTGTAGGTCTTGCTCAGGTTTCACTTACTCTTGATAATAGTGATGAACAGCTTGCAACAGACTATAATGAAGTTACCGTATCGAGAAGAATATTCCGATCTGGTGAATCAGAATATTTGATTAACAATACTAAGTGCAGATTAAAAGATGTTACAAATTTATTTGTGGATACAGGTATAGGTAAAGAAGGATATTCTCTTATTGGACAAGGTAAAATAGAAGCAATTTTAAGCGGAAAGCCAGAAGATAGGAGAGCTCTTTTAGAAGAAGCTGCTGGTATTGTTAAATTTAAGAATAGAAAAGAAGAAGCTGAAAAGAAATTGAGTAATACTGATGATAATCTTATCAGAATCAACGATATATTATCAACATATGAAGAGAGAATAGAACCGCTCAGAGTTGAAAGAGAAAAGGCCATTGAATTTAATGAATTATCCGATAACCTTAAAAGAAAAGAAGTATCTCTGATAGTACATACAATTAACATAATGGATCAGGAATTGAAGTCTTTCAATGAAGAATTAAATAAAAGGATTGAAGAAATCAATAAAAAGAGAGAAAGTATAGCTAAAGACAGAGAAATATTGAGCAGTCTTGAAGGAAGAATAGAAAATATCGAAAAAAAGGCACTTGAAGAAAAAGAACAGTACTATACTTTAAAGGATATAGTTAATGAAGATGGAAGGACTATTGAGCTTTATGGTGAAAGAATTAGGAATTATGAAGAAAAGATAAAGAGAAACAGCTATGAAGCTGAGGATATTTCTAAAAGAATTGATGAAATTTTAAATAATAAATCATTACTGGAAGAAGAGCTATCTAGAAGAATTAAAGAACAAAGTGACAAAAAAGAAATAATAGAACAGCTTGAAAATGACAATAAACAAAAGCAGATGGAATTAGAAAAAATGAAATCTGACCTTAAGGTTCTTAAAGAAGGCGAGCTTAATTTCTTAAGGAGTAATTCTGATATCAGAAATGATATAAATATATTACAGAGGGAAATAGAGCTCAGATCAGAAAAGAGACAGTCACTTTATTCGTCCATATCTTATCTTGAAAATAATATAGTAATCAATATGGCAACTTATAAAGGCTTAAGTAGAGATATTGAAAACAAGAAAAATGAAATAAATCAGGTTAGAAATGACATATCTGAATCAAAAAAGAAAATGGCTGCCTTAAAGGGAAACATTACTAAGAAAGAAAATGAAGTAAAAGAATTAAATCAGGTTTTAACTAAGCTGGATGCAAATAAGACAATGCTTGAAAATCTTGAAAAGCATTATGAAGGATATAACAGATCAGTTAAATCATTAATGGAATCTATCAATCGTGAAAATATTCATGGGGCTAAAGAAACAAAGGTTTTAGGTGAAATATTTTCTGTTGAAAAGCAGTATGAAACAGCTATAGAAATAGCTTTAGGTGCCACAATATCTAATGTTATAACAGAAACTGAACAAATTGCAAAAACACTTATAGGGTACTTAAAGAAAAACAATCTTGGAAGAGCTACATTCCTGCCACTTAATATAATCAAGGGTAATAAGCTTGTGTTAGATAAAAAGATAACTGATGCAGAAGGATATATAGGTATAGGAAGTGACATAATATCATATGATTCAATATACGATAATATAATGAACTATGCTTTAGGAAGAACTATAATATGCAGGGATATGGATTGTGCATTAAATATAGCTAAGCTTGGACAGTATAGATATAAAATAGTAACCCTTGAAGGTGAAATAGTAAATCCAGGGGGAGCTCTTACTGGGGGAAGCATAAAAGGAAGAAATGCTAACGTCTTAGGAAGAAAAAGAGAAATAGAAGAAATTGCAGAAAAGATAGAAGAAAAGAAAAAGGTATATGCACAGATCATTAAAGAAGGTCAGAAGCTTTCAATAGAATTAAAAGAAATTGATGAGGAAATTCTGAACAATACTGATTTGATACATTCTAAGAATATAGATCTTACAAGGAAACAAAGTGAAATTCAAGGACTTCATAATGACACTGAAAAGCTTAGAAAGAATTTAGAAAACATGAAATCTGATCTTGAAAAGATAAACAGTGAAGAAAAAGAAATAAGTGAAAAGTTAAGATTGAAGGAAAATGAAATAAAAATTCTTGAAAATGAAAATACTTCAAATAAAAATGCAAGTATTGAACTTGAAAAGTTGATTGATGATAAAACTTCAGAAGTGAATGAAAATGAATCTAAGTTAACTCAAATGAAGATCAATAAAGCAGCACTTGATGAAGGTATTGAAGGAAAGAAAAATGAATTTTCAAGAATAGAAAGAGAAACTTCAGATCTAAAAAATAAAAAAAATAGTCTTATGGTTGAAAATACAGAAAATGAAAATAGTATCAAAGAACTTAATTCATCAATTAAAGAAAAAGAAAAAAGTATTGAAGCTAATAATGAAAAAATAAGTTCATTAGAAGTTAATTTTAAAGATGATGAGATTCTAAAAGAAAAGTTAAAAGAAGAATTCAGGAAAAAGGATAATGTGATAAGTGGAGTTCTTGATGAAATAAGCCGTGAAGAAATGGAAGTGAATAAGAGGGAAATAATAAAGGCTAAGAAGGAAAGTGAAGAGGAGCATATATATAAGAAGCTTAATGAGGAACTTGAACTTACTTACGCTGAAGCCCTTGATATATGTGAACCTGTTGAAAATGAAGAAGAACTAAAGTCGGATATTACAGTTATAAAATCTAAGATAACTAAGCTTGGAGTTGTAAATCTGGCTGCTATTGAAGAATATGAAGAACTTAAGGAAAAGTTTGAATTCATGTCAGGTCAGGCAGAAGATCTAGAAAAAGCAAAAGAAGAGCTTATAAGAGTTATTGAAGAGATGACTGATGAAATGAAGCTTTTATTTAAAGAAAACTTTAAGATACTAAATCATAATTTCAACGAAACATTTAGAGATTTATTCCAGGGAGGAAGTGCAGAGCTTATCCTTGGTGAAGGTGATGAATTGAGTGCAAATATAGATATAAATGTTGAGCCGCCTGGCAAAAAGCTTCAGAACATAAACCTTATGTCAGGGGGAGAAAAAGTTTTATCTGCAATAGCGCTGCTTTTTGCAATATTAAAGATGAAACCTACACCATTCTGTATACTTGATGAAATTGAAGCAGCACTTGACGATGCAAATGTTTATAGATATGCAGAATTCCTTTTAAGATTTTCACATAGAACTCAGTTTATAGTTATTACACATAGAAAAGGTACTATGGAAGCAAGCGATATTATTTATGGAGTTACAATGGAAGAAAAGGGTGTTTCAAAAGTAGTATCAGTTGACTTATCAAAAGATGAAGATTAAAAAGAATCATTATAAAGCTATGTGTTAAGAATAAGTATATTATTTATTTTTGAAATAAAAATATTGTTATACACTAAATTTCACAGAGAATAATAAGGATGTCTATTGAGAATTTTCCATTAATTATTGTATTATTAGAAAAATCATATGGACATAAAAACATGTTATGTTTTCTGTGCAGTTTAAAATAAATAATAAGAATACAGTTGAATATGGAGGAAGCAGATTTGTTTGGAAATTTATTTAACAAATTAAAGACAGGATTAACAAAGACAAGAGATGGGTTGACAGATAAGATCAATGAAGTACTTAAGATTGCTATAACAATTGATGAGGACCTATATGAAGAATTAGAAGAAATATTAATTACTTCTGATGTTGGAATGGATACTACTATAGATATTATAGAAAGATTAAGAACTAAAATACGTAAAGAAAAGATAAATGATCCTCAGGAAGTTAAACCAGCGTTAAAAGAAGTTATAAGAGACATTCTTTTAGAAGGATCATATGAAGATAACGAAGATGAAAAGAAGGTTATGCTTGTAATTGGAGTTAACGGAGTAGGTAAGACAACATCAATAGGTAAGATAGCTGCTAAGAATAAGGCTGAGGGCAGAAAGGTACTTCTTGCAGCAGCAGATACATTCAGAGCAGCAGCTATTGACCAGCTTGAAGTATGGAGCAAGAGAGCAGATGTTGATATAGTTAAACATCAGGAAGGATCAGATCCAGCAGCAGTAGTATTTGATGCAATTGAAGCTACAAAAGCTAGAAATGTAGATCTTCTTATATGCGATACAGCAGGAAGACTTCATAATAAGAAGAACTTAATGAATGAGCTTGAAAAGATAAACAGAATAATAGACAGAGAACTTGATGGATATAAAAAGGAAACATTGCTTGTTTTAGATGCAACAACAGGACAGAATGCGGTTATTCAGGCAAAACAGTTCATGGAAGTATGTCCTATTGACGGAATAATATTAACTAAGCTTGATGGAACTGCTAAAGGCGGAGTTGTTATTTCAATTAAGCAGAGCTTAAATATTCCGGTAAGATATATAGGTGTTGGTGAAGGTGTTGATGATCTTCAGAAGTTCGATGCTGAAAGTTTTGCAGAGGCGCTTATCTAGTTGAGATTTCATAATTGAAAATTGGCAGTTAAGGATGAAATTCCTTTGGAATTTCTTTTGATTTTAGTATGTATTATTTTTAGTTAGAAAATAGGTAAAAGTTAATAGTTAATAGTTTGGGAGAAGAGCAGGATGTTTTGATGATCATATTAAAAGAAAATCTGTGTTTTTAAATTCACTATTCACTATTGATTATTAAGTAAAGAATAAGATGGTATCGTGCTTAGATGGCTATTGATAAATAGTTAGTCATTTTATAGATTTTTCTGTTGATATTTAGATAATTGAGTATGTTTTCAGAAAATAAAATGACACAAAAAACAAAAAAATATTACAAAATAAAAAAATATTTTTGAGTGTTAAGTAAAAATACTTGACACTCATATTAAATCCTGTTAGAATCTCTTTTGTGGGTAAGGTGATTAGATGGTAGATAGAGTTGAGGTTTCGTTATTAATGGATTATTATGGTTCATTATTAACAGATAAACAAAGAGACATAATGGAATGGTATTATAATGATGATTTATCCTTAGCTGAAATTGCTGAAGTGAATAAAACAAGTCGTCAGGCTATTCACGATTTAATCAAAAGATGTTATAAACAACTTCTATCCTATGAAAGTAAGCTGAACTTACTTCAAAAGAGTATAAACAGAGAACATGAAATTATGAATTTTTTAGATGCTTTGAAAAATAAATATTCCATTGATGATGAGGATATTATAAAATATAAAGAAAAGCTAGAAAATTTATAAGGAGGAGGTAAACATGGCTTTTGAAGGTTTAGGAGAAAAATTGCAGGAGACTTTCAGGAAACTAAAGGGTAAAGGAAAGTTAACTGAAAAAGATATAAAAGAAGCCATGAGAGAAGTAAAGCTTGCCTTATTAGAAGCAGACGTTAACTACAAAGTTGTTAAGACTTTTGTTTCAAATGTTAGTTCAAAGTGTGTTGGAAGTGAAGTATTAGAAAGCTTGACACCAGGACAGCAGGTAATTAAGATAGTTAACGAAGAACTTACTAATCTTATGGGTGGAAGTGAAAGCAAACTTAGCTACAACAGCAGTGGTCCTACAGTAATAATGCTTGTTGGTCTTCAGGGTGCTGGTAAAACTACAATGTGTGGTAAACTTGCGTTAAACCTGAGAAAAGAAAACAAGAAGCCTTTACTAGTAGCCTGTGATATTTACAGACCGGCAGCTATAAAGCAGTTAGAGGTTGTAGGTAAACAAATTGAAATTCCAGTATTCTCAATGGGGGATAAAGTAAGCCCGGTTGATATAGCAAAAGCAGGTATAGCTCATGCTAAAGATAATGGAAACAACATAGTTATTATAGATACTGCAGGTAGACTTCATATAGATGAAGACTTAATGCAGGAACTAAAAGATATAAAAGAAAATGTAAAACCATCAGAAATACTTTTAGTAGTTGACTCAATGACAGGTCAGGATGCTGTTAATGTTGCAGAAAACTTTAACAATGACTTAGACCTAAGTGGAGTTATATTAACAAAGTTAGATGGTGATACAAGAGGTGGAGCTGCTCTTTCAATAAAGAGTATCATAAACAAGCCAATTAAATATGTTGGTCTTGGTGAAAAGATGAATGATTTTGAAGTATTCCATCCAGATAGAATGGCATCAAGAATCCTTGGTATGGGTGATGTATTATCACTTATTGAAAAAGCTCAGGAAGCAATTGATGAAAAAGAAGCTGCAGACCTAGGTAAGAGGATGTTGAATCAGGAATTTAACTTTGAAGATTACCTTATGGCTATGGAGCAGATGAAAAAACTTGGACCTCTTAATAAGATATTAGAGATGATACCAGGGATGAACTCGAAAGAGTTACAGGGTGTAGATTTAGAAAAAGGTGAAGTTGCTATGAATATGACTAAAGCAATAATACACTCTATGACACTTAAAGAAAGACGTAATCCAGCACTTATAGCAAAATCTAATTCAAGAAAAATCAGAATAGCTAAAGGGTCAGGTACGTCTGTTCAGGAAGTCAATAAGCTTATGAAGAGTTATGAAATGATGAAGAAGCAGATGAAGCAGATGAAATCATTCCAAAAGCAATTTAGCAAGAAGGGTGGTCTTTTCGGAGGCAAGTTACCTTTCTAGATTGAAAATATATTATTAACCTTAAAAGGAGGTGAAATTAAAATGGCAGTAAAAATCAGATTAAGAAGAATGGGTGCTCATAAAGCTCCTTTCTATAGAGTAGTTGTTGCAGATTCAAGAGCTCCAAGAGATGGTAAGTTCATCGAAGAAATTGGATACTACAACCCATTAACTGAACCAGTTGAATTCAAAGTAAACGAAGAAAAAGTTAATAAGTGGTTAGCTAACGGTGCACAACCAACAGAAGTTGTTAAGAGACTTTTCACTAACGCAGGTCTTACTAAATAATTTTTGGAGGTGAATTCTATAATCAATACATATTGATTATAGACGTTTATGAAAGAATTAGTTGAATATATGGCTAAATCTCTTGTAGATAATCCTGAATGTGTCAGCGTTAATGAAGTAGATGGAGAGCAGTCTCTTATACTTGAATTAAAGGTGGCCCCAGAGGATATGGGCAAGATTATCGGAAAACAAGGAAGAATTGCAAAAGCTATACGTACAGTAGTAAAGGCAGCAGCAGTTAAACAACATAAACGCGTTATAGTAGAAATCATCTAAATTAAGAGTCAGGTTTATCCTGGCTCTTTTTGAATTTAAGAGTTTTTGCAGGATTATACTAACTAAAAATTTGCAATGAATAAGAATTAGATTAAGTATGAATTGCAGTTATTAATGGACTATTAATTGAAAAATTGAATGTTTTCTTTTATATGGTTATAATATATAATATTGTAGAAACAGAATTAGCCTGTTTCGTTAGGAAGAAAGTTAATACAGGTTGTTGATAGTTGAATTAACTTAATTATAAATCAGAGGTGAATTTATTGGAAAAACAATTATTTAAAATAGGTCAGATAATAAATACTCATGGAATTAAAGGTGAAGTAAAGGTTTATCCTTTAACAGAAGATGTAAACAAATTTAAGCGTTTAAAGACTGTTTTAGTAGGCGGCGTGGAAATGAACATATTAGGCGTGAAATTTCAAAAGGACAGAGTAATTCTTAAACTTGAAGGCGTAGATACAATGAATGATGCTGAAACTTATAAGCAGAAATATATTGAAATACCAAGAGATAAGGAACCTGAGCTTCCAGAAGATACATATTACGTATCGGACTTAAAACAATGTACAGTATACGATACTAATGATAAGGAATTGGGGAAGGTATTTGATGTAATAAGCACTCGTAATAATGATGTTTACTGGATAAAACAGCCAAAGGAACTTTTGATACCTGTACTTAGAGATATTGTTTTAAGTGTTGATATAGATGAAAAGAAAATAGTAATAAGACCAGTAGGTGAGTGGCAGGATGAAGATTAATATTTTAACACTTTTTCCTGAAATGTTCTCTATTTTTGAACACAGCATAATAGGAAGAGCAAGAGAAAATAAGATTATTGATATGGATGTCTTAAACATAAGAGATTTTACTTTAAATAAGCATAGAAAAGTAGATGATTATCCTTATGGTGGAGGTGCGGGAATGGTTATGGCACCACAGCCTATTGTAGATGCAATAAGACACGTAAAAGAAAATAATAACGGCAAGGTTATATTTTTAGGACCAAGAGGCAGGACTTTTAATCAGGAAATGGCTAATGAACTTTCAAAAGAAGAAAATCTTACATTTATATGTGGTCACTATGAAGGCATAGATGAAAGAGTATATAAACATATAGATATGGAAATATCACTAGGTGACTTTGTTCTTACTGGAGGAGAAATGGCTGCAATTCCAGTAATAGATTCTATTTTGAGACTGATTCCTGGAGTTTTAGGCAAAGAAGAAAGCTTTATGGATGAATCATTCTATAATGGACTTCTTGAATATCCCCAATATACAAGACCTGAAGAATTTGAAGGTGACAGAGTTCCGGATATACTTTTATCAGGACATCATGAAAATATCCGTAAATGGAGAAGACTGCAGTCTCTTAAGATAACAAAAGAGCGAAGACCTGATATGTATAAGAAAGTTACATTAACAAAAGAAGATATAAAGATTTTGAAAAAAGACAATGAAAAGTAAAAAATACATAATTTATTTGTTGAAATAAAAAATAATATGTGTTATTATTAGTTTTGTGCTAGTACGGGCGTTCCTCTGTCTACATGAAAAACTGTGTTATGAACGTCAAATTATCGTTAAGGAGGGAATGCACAATGAACGAAATAATCAGAGCTATTGAAGCTGAACAAATCAGAACAGACTTACCTACTTTTGCAATCGGAGATACTATAAAGGTATACGTTAAGATTCAAGAAGGTAACAAAGAAAGAATCCAAATGTTCGAAGGAACAGTAATTAAGAAACAAAACGGTGGTTTAAGAGAAACTTTCACAGTAAGAAGAGTTGCTTACGGAACTGGTGTTGAAAGAACATTCCCAATGAATGCGCCAATCATCGATAAGATTGAAGTAGTAAGAAAAGGTAAAGTAAGAAGAGCTAAACTTTACTACTTAAGAGACAGAGTTGGTAAGGCTGCTAAGGTTAAAGAATTATTAACTAGATAATATAAAAAGGGGACTGTTTCAGTCCTTTTTTTATTGCGGTAAATGAATTTATATAGATTGTAGATCTATTTTATGATATGTTAGAAATAATGCACAATGGGCAGGACACAATAAATTACTAAATCCATGTAAACTGGGTATAATCATTATTATATATATTGTGAAATGTACATTGTGTTTTTTAGAATTCTGAAAAATGTGAATTAACTGCAGGAAAGTTTTAAAGTACACAGTAACAAATAGTTTATAAAGTATAAAAATAAAATTAAATTTATGATAATAGATATTTTGAAAGAATCTGCATGATGACTTTCAGCTATGGATTATCAACTATAAACTGAAAAGGGAGGGATTCATATGGCAATAAACTGGTTTCCAGGGCATATGAGAAAAACTCAAAGAGAAATTAAAGAAAATTTAAAATTGGTTGATGCTGTTATCGAAATAAGAGATGCAAGAATACCTAGAAGCTCAGCTAATCCTGATATTGATAAATTACTAGAAGGAAAGCCAAGAATTATTCTTTTAAACAAGAGTGATTTAACAGACAGCAGAGTAACAAAGGAATGGATACAATATCTTACTAATGAAAATGTAAGAGTTCTTGAAGTAAACTGCTTAAAAGGTGATGGATTAAAAGCTATAAAGCCGGCATTGATGAATCTTTTAAAAGAAAAGCATGACAGACTTAAGGCCAAGGGAATGGCTAAAATCATAACAAGAGTTATGGTTGTAGGAATACCTAACGTAGGAAAATCTACATTTATAAATAAGATGGCAAGAAACAATATAGCAAAAACAGGAGACAGACCAGGCGTAACTAAGAGCAAGCAATGGATAAAGACTGCAATTGGTATTGAACTTTTAGATACTCCGGGAGTGTTATGGCCAAAATTTGAAGATGATACAACAGCTTTAAATTTAGCTTTCACAGGTGCTATAAAAGACGAAATAATGGATATTGAAGAATTAGCCCTAAAGCTTGTTGAAAGATTACAGGGAAGCTATGAATCACAATTAAAAGAGAGATATAAGCTTCCAGAAGTGTTTGAAAATCCACTAGATACTTTAGATGCAATTGGTAAGAAGAGAGGAACACTAATTTCAGGAGGGCAAATTGACTATAATAGAATAGCAGTTATCCTTCTTGATGAATTCAGAGGTGGAAAGATCGGAAAGATATCTTTAGAACGTCCAGTAGAAGAGGAAAGTGAAGAAGAAATCAATGAAGATAATTAGTGAGAAAATAAAATCTCTATCATTTGCACAGATTAAAGAGGAAATTTCAAAAATTTCAATTATTGATGAATATAAAAATAATAATTTTGAAAACATAATTCAATGGCTGGAAAGTGATAAACGTAAAAATGTGTTATCCCTTGCAGCTAAATTGAATAAGGAATTGAATGCATATTTGAGGGAAGTTGAAAGAGTAAGAAATATGTATGATTTCGATAAGTCTTTTGGAGATTATAAGCATGTTGCAGGAGTAGATGAAGTAGGGCGTGGTCCGCTCGCAGGTCCTATTGTAGCATGCAGTGTAATGCTTGATCTTGATGTTTTGGATGATGAACTCATATTATACTTAAATGATTCGAAAAAATTAAAAGAAAGCAAAAGAGAAGAACTTGCTGAGATAATAAAGGAAAAAGCAGTATGCTATCATATTGCAGAGTGCTCAAATAATGAAATTGATGATATTGGAATAGGTGTAGCAAACAATAAAGTATTTTTAGAAAGCTGCAATTCATTAGAAGTAAAGCCTGATCTTGTATTATCTGACGGGTATCTCGTTAAAGGCATTGAAATAGAAAATAAATCAGTAATAAAGGGTGATACTAAAAGTGCATGTATAGCAGCTGCTTCAATAGTAGCAAAAGTATACAGAGATAATCTTATGAAGGAATATGCACAAAAGTATACTCATTATGATTTTGAAAACAATGCTGGATATGGAACTGCAAAGCATATGAATGCTATAAAGGAATATGGAAAGTGTGAAATACATAGAAACAGTTTCCTTAAAAATTTATTAGAAAATAATAATTAAAGACATAGAAACAGGCAATGATTTTTATTATAGAAATCATTGCCTGTTTATTTTTACAAGTATTCCGTAGATTCACAGGATTATAGGGAATAAAAATTTAAATTGGGGAGAAACGGCACTGCTATAAAGGAAAGTACTAAAATGATTAGATTATTTAAAGATTATATAGATAAACCGTGAGAAGTTATTGTTAATAAACATCTAACTGAGAACTTATATGAATAATAATTTAGAGGCAAGATTTTATAGCTATAGCCTGAAGGCATCCTTTATATGATTAATTTCGTATAATGAATTATCATTATTGAAGAAAACTTCAATCACATCAAATCTTACATTGAAATTATAAAGATTCTTATAATTAATATATGAAGAAGCAACTTTAATCAAGCTTTTCTGTTTTATATAGTTTACGGCTTCCTGAGGCTTTCCATAACTTAAGTTGTAACGTCCTTTAACTTCTACAATTATTAGAATTTTCGACTTAATACATATTATATCTATTTCTCCTAAGTTGTTTCTAAAATTACGTTCAATTATTTTGTAGTGGTGATGTATTAAATAATCGGATGCTAGTTTTTCGGCATAGTTACCAATATTTTTATTTAAATTTTTCATAAATACATCCTTTCAAAAATAAATTAATTGTGATTTAAGAATATTTTTATATGCTTAAGTATTAACATCATAATGTAATAATAATCATTTTAAAAATTTGAATTAATATTAAAATATCTGTCTATAATTTTTAAGGGTGATGTATATGGCAATAAAAATAATTAGTGCAACTTATAATAATCTTGAGGGAATTTTAATAAATGTTGAAGTTGATATTTCTAAAGGACTTCCTCAGTTTTCCATAGTAGGACTTCCAGATGCATCTGTAAAGGAAGCAAAAGAACGCGTTCGTGCTGCAATTGTGAATTGTGGATATGAGTTTCCCTTAGGAAGGATAACAATAAACCTTGCTCCAGCAGATGTGAGAAAAATAGGCTCATTACTTGATCTGCCTATAGCAATCGGTATACTTATGGAATCAAACCAGATAAAAGCCAGTGATATTGATGATTACGTGATATTTGGAGAACTTTCGCTGCTAGGAGAACTTAAATGCGTGAGAGGAACTATTCCTATAATAATTGAAGGAGATATAAAAAATAAGCATAAGTTTATTTTCCCTTATGAAAATATAGAAGAGAGTTTTTATTTAAGAGGTGAAGATTATTATCCATTAAGAAATCTTAAAGAAGTAATTTCGTTTTTGACATATAAGGATGTTTTGCCTTATAAATGGACTGAAAATATATCGAATTATGACGAAAACGAAAACGGATTAGATTTTGGTGAAATAATAGGTCAATATTCATCAAAAAGGGCAATGGAAATTGCTGCTGCTGGAAAACATAATATAGTACTATACGGAGAGCCGGGATGTGGGAAGACAATGCTTGCAAAGGCACTTGTCTCAATACTCCCAAAGCTTTCAAATGAAGAACTGCTCGAAATAGCAAAGATTTATAGTGCTTGTGGATTGATAAATGATAAAGCATCAATATCAAGACCATTCAGAGCGCCTCATCATACGAGCACAAAAGCTGCACTTATAGGAGGAGGCAAGGAAATAAAGCCTGGAGAAATAACATTAGCTCATAATGGAGTCTTATTTTTAGATGAAGTTTTAGAGTTTAAAAAAGAAGTTTTAGAATGTCTAAGAGAGCCTTTGGAGCAAAGAAATGTTAATATTGCAAGAATTTCAGGAAGCTACATCATGCCTGCTGATTTTCTGCTTGTTGCTGCCTTTAATCCTGTAGAAAGAAAAGATATAAATTCATATAGTGATAGTTTTTATGAATTAAATAGCTATACTAATAAATACATAAAAAAGTTTTCAGGAGCACTTTTAGATAGGATAGATATTTTAAATTATGTTCCCAGAGTAAAATATGAAGAAATAAAATGCATCAGGGATACTTACGACTCTAAAGCTATGAGGGAAAATGTACTCAAGGCACGATCTGCTCAAAAAGAAAGATTTAAAGGAACAATATACAAGTATAATTCAGATATTCAGGGAAAAGATATCTTTAATATCTGTAGGATGAGCAGTAAGTGTGAAGCAATACTTGAACACTATTACAATAACTATAACATTTCACTAAGAGGTTATGGAAAAGTTATAAAGCTTGCACAGACTATTGCAGATATTGAGGGTAATGATGAGATTTGTGAAGAAAATTTATTAGAAGCTTTTAGTTATAGAAAAAATATTAATGGAGAAGTTATATAGGAGAAAGAATTTATGAATTATGATTTATGGTTGATACTTTTGGATATGGAAGCAAGTGTGAAAATTAATCTTATAAACAGATATAAAAGTGCGGAAAATATATATAATGATTTTGAAAATATACAAAAATATGAAGACTGTATAAGTGAAAAAATAAAAAATTTTAACAAAAAATTTTTATGGGATGATGTATGTAGGACAGAAGAAATATTATACAAAAAAGGAATAGGGTTTATAACTTATGCTGATCCCTTATATAAACAAAAGTTAGAGGGAATTTTAGATCCTCCATATTTTTTATTTTATAAAGGGAATATTGAAGTAATTAACAATCGTTCAATAGCTGTTGTAGGTGCAAGAAATTGTTCGAATTATGGAATGTCTGTAACAAAAGTCTTGACAAAGGAGCTTATTACTAATAATATTACGCTTATAAGTGGAGGTGCAAGAGGTGTAGATTCTATTGCACACAAAACTGCGTTAGAAAATGGCGGAATAAATATATCTGTTTTAGGATGTGGAGTCGATAGAATATATCCACCTGAAAATGGAAAGCTATTTTCACAAATAGAAGAAGAGGGAGTAGTAATTTCTGAATTTATGCTAGGAACTCCACCATTGAGATTTAATTTTCCGAGAAGAAATAGGATTATAAGTGGTCTCAGCAATGGAGTAATAGTAACAGAAGCATCGAGGAAAAGTGGTTCACTGATAACAGCAAGATTTGCTCTTGCAGCTAAAAAAACAGTAATGGCAGTACCAGGATCTATATTTTATAGCGGCTCACAGGGATCTAATGAGTTTATTAGAGAAAAGGGAGTCACTCTGTGCTGTGGTGTAGATGATTTAAGGATGACATTGTCATTAGATCATAACATAAAGATACGTCCTATGATAAAATCTCCTGATAAGAAAAAGATACTGAAATGTCTCAGCAATGTACCAATTCACATTGATGACATTTATAGAAAGACATCTTTTGAAAGAGGTGCTTTGTATGCGTTACTATTTGAAATGCAGATTAAAGATGAAATTATTTGTTTACCCGGAAATTACTATGTTAAAATAATCTAAGAAATGTAGGGGGTGAATACTTCATATTAATATGAAGTTATACTATGGGTCAAAAACTTGTAATTGTAGAGTCGCCAGCAAAAGCAAAGACAATTGGCAAATATCTTGGTAAAAATTATATCGTAGAAGCATCAATGGGGCATGTTAGAGATTTGCCAAAAAGTAAATTAGGCGTAGATATAGAAAATAATTATGAGCCTAAATATATAACAATAAGAGGTAAGGGCGAATTAATTGATAAATTAAGAAAAGCTGCTAAAAAAGCAGATAAAGTTTATCTTGCAACAGACCCTGATAGAGAAGGGGAAGCAATATCATGGCATCTTGCTAATATTTTAAAAATATCAGAAGATGAAACATGCAGAATAGTCTTTAATGAAGTTACAAAGAGTGCAGTAAAGGCATCTATTAAAGAAGCGCGTAAAATAAATCTCAATCTTGTTGATGCACAACAGGCAAGAAGAGTTTTAGACAGACTAGTTGGTTATGAAATAAGTCCAATACTTTGGAAAAATGTTAAATGGGGTCTTAGTGCAGGAAGAGTCCAATCGGCAGCATTGAAACTGATTTGTGACAGGGAAAAGGAAATAAAGGAGTTTATTCCAAAAGAGTACTGGTCAATTGACTGTATGCTTAAAAAAGAAAGAAAAAAGTTCCCTGTAAGACTTTCAACTTATAAAAATAAAAAAATCGAACTTGAAAATGAAGAGGATTGCAATAGAGTTATAGAGGAACTTAAGGATGGGATTTTTGTAGTTAAGAGCATTAAGAAAGGAAAAAAGACAAGAAATCCACTTCCTCCATTTACAACAAGTACTCTTCAACAAGATGCAAATAAAAAGCTGAATTTTAATACAAAGAGAACAATGTCTGTAGCTCAGGTTCTTTATGAAGGTGTTGAAGTTAAAGGATATGGTACTGTGGGGTTAATAACATATATGAGAACTGACTCAGTAAGAATATCTGAAGAAGCTCAAGGAAAAGCAAAAGAATTTATAGAAGAAAATTACGGCAGAGATTATCTTCCAGAGACTACAAGAATATATAAAGGTAAGAAAAATATTCAGGATGCTCATGAAGCTATAAGACCAACATATATAGATATAACACCAGAAAAAGCAAAAGAAAACCTTACGCCGGAACAATATAAATTATATTCATTAATTTGGAAGAGATTTGTAGCAAGTCAGATGGCTTCATGCAACTTAAATACAAATTCTATCGATATTTTAAATGGTGATTATAAATTCAAAGCATCAGGTTCAGTAATAGATTTTGAAGGTTTTATGAAGATTTATGAATATACTAATGAAGATGATGAAAACTCTGTAAGCCTTCCAGTATTAGAAGAAAATGAAGAGTTGAAGACAGCAAGTCTACAAGGAAGCCAGCATTTTACTCAGCCGGCACCAAGATATTCAGAAGCTTCATTTGTTAAATTGTTAGAAGAAAAGGGAATAGGAAGACCTAGTACTTATGTTCCTACAATAACAACATTATTAGGAAGAAATTATGTTGTACGTGAAAAGAAGACATTAATTCCTACAGAACTTGGTGAAATAGTAAACAATATTATGGGTGAATATTTCAGACAGATAGTAGATGCTGATTTTACAGCAGATATGGAAAGAAAGCTGGATGATGTTGAAGTTGGAAATGAAGACTGGAGAGAAATAGTTTCAGAATTCTTTACACCACTTCAGGAAGCAATCGATAAAGCTGAAAAAGAAATATCAAAAGTTGTAATAGAAGATAAAGTAAGTGATGTTAAATGCGAAAAATGCGGACGCATGATGGTTATTAAAAGAGGACGTTATGGAGAATTCTTAGCATGTCCTGGATATCCTGAATGTAAAAATGCAAAGCCTATAGTAGAAGAATTAGATGTGCCATGTCCTAAGTGTGGAAAGCCTATAGTTGCTAAGAAGAGCAAGAAAGGCAAGAAGTTCTTTGGATGTTCTGGTTATCCTGAATGTGACTTTGTAAGCTGGAATGAACCTGTAAAAGAAAAATGTCCAAAATGTACTTCGTATATGGTTTTAAAATATTCAAAAACAAAAGGTAATTATATACAGTGCTCAAATAGCGAGTGTGATTATAAAGAACAGGTAAAAGAAGAAAAGAAAGAGGAATAGTACTTTATAAATATGTGGTGACATACCTTTATATTATTATATTTTGTCGAATTATATAAAAATACTGTTGAAAACGACAGATGTATATGTTAAACTTAAGTTAATATTAAGTTGTAAAAAAATTCAATAAATTAAGAATTTTCTAATAATTACATTAATAATGAGTAATATGTGTTTATATAAAGTTCTGAGGAGGATAAATATGTCATCACTATTAAATAAAACTAGAATGCTTAATAAGATCTTACAAAAATCGGGTAAGGATCCTGTAGCATTTCAAGATATATGCAGATTATTAAGCGATGTTCTAGAATGTAATGCTTATATCATAAGTCGGAAAGGAAAAGTCTTGGGATATGCTTTTGGACATGATTTCGAATGTGAAGCAATGAAAAAGAAAGTAATAGAAGATAAAAAGTTTCCTGAAGATTATAATAAGACATTATTAAATACCAATGAAACAATAGCAAATGTTCCTAATGAAGGACGTTGTGTATTTGAAGAAATTGGAAAGTGCAAAAAAGTAGATAAGCTATCTACTATTGTTCCTATTATGGGGAGCCGTGAAAGATTAGGAACTCTTATTCTTGCAAGATTTGGACATAGCTTTACAGATGATGATTTAGTTCTTGTAGAATACAGTGCTACAATTGTAGGAATGGAAATGCTTAGAGCAATGCAGGATGAAATTGCTGAAGAAACAAGAAAGAAAGCAGTTGTTCAGCTTGCAATAGGTACTTTATCATATTCAGAACTAGAAGCTGTCGAACATATTTTTGATGAGCTTAATGGAAATGAAGGACTTCTAGTAGCTTCTAAGATAGCTGACAAGGTAGGAATAACAAGAAGTGTAATAGTAAATGCTTTAAGAAAATTCGAAAGTGCAGGCGTAATTGAATCAAGATCTCTTGGGATGAAGGGAACTTATATAAGAATATTAAATGAAAAGCTTGTTGAAGAGCTAAGAAAAATAAAATAATATTGAATTATAAATAAAATTAAGAACTATGGGATATACTATTATTTGTCCTGTAGTTTTTTTATATACAAAACAAACTATATTATTTAAAATATATAGAAATATTACTAAATGTATGATTATATATCTATGTACAGATAATTTAAACTGATATTGAATAGAAGCATAATTATAAATTATAGATAGGAGTACATATAATCAGTATAAATGATTATCTTGAAAAATATTATGTAGAAAGATATTGCATACAATAAAAATTTTAAAGAAAATAAAAAATTTTTGTTGATAGGAAATATACCTTGTGATATACTATCTAAGGTAACAAAATACACACATTATTGCGTTTGTA
>JAEWQX010000080.1 GCA_023399035.1 Bacillota bacterium
TAATGTAAGTTCAGGGAGGGAAACAGATGAAATCATACATTGCTAAAGCAAGTGAAATCGAAAGAAAATGGTATGTTGTTGATGCTGCTGGTAAGCCACTAGGTAGAGTTGCTAGCCAAGTTGCTTCAATTTTAAGAGGAAAAAATAAGCCAACTTTTACACCTAACGTTGACTGCGGAGACTTCGTTATCGTAATAAACGCAGAAAAGGTAGTTTTAACTGGTAAGAAGTTAGATCAAAAATTAATGAGAAAGCATAGTCTTTACCCAGGCGGATTAAAAGAAACTCCATACAGAGTAGTATTAGATAAGAAACCTGAATTCGCTTTTGAAGAAGCAGTAAGAAGAATGCTTCCAACAGGCGTATTAGGAAGACAAATGTTAAAGAAATTAAATGTATACAGAGGTGCTGAACACAATCATGCAGCTCAAAAACCAGAAGTACTTGAGTTAAGATACTAATATATACTCGGGAGGAGGAATAAAAATGGCAAAAGTTCAATACATGGGAACTGGAAGAAGAAAAAAATCAGTTGCAAGAGTAAGACTTGTACCAGGAAATGGTAAGGTTGTTGTAAATAATAGAGAAATAGAAAACTTTTTTGGTTTAGAAACTTTAAGAGTTATCGTAAACCAACCATTAGTTTTAACTGGAACTAAAGATAAGTTCGACGTTTTAGTTAACGTACATGGTGGTGGATTCACAGGTCAAGCTGGAGCTATCAGACACGGTATAGCTAGAGCATTAGTTAAATCTGATGAAGCTTTAAAGCCAGAATTAAAGAAGGCTGGATTCTTAACTAGAGATCCAAGAATGAAGGAAAGAAAGAAATACGGTCTTAAAAAAGCAAGAAGAGCTCCACAATTCTCAAAGAGATAGTATTTGGAGTTATACAGAAATCCTGCAAACTTTATGTTTGTGGGATTTTTTTATTAGCATAAATTTATTATTTCTTTAATAGAATAGGCATAGCAATAAAGTATAGTTAGAGAGAATTTACTGATTTTTAGCAAGAAAAATTATGAAATTATACAACTAGATATGAATTTTTATAATATTAATTAAAAAACATTTTCAAATGTAAGAAAAATACAGCTTATATTAAAAGTAGGTTAAAAATGAAGCAAAAATATTAACATGAGGTTAAAAATAAGATAAACTTATCATTGTTAATAAAATAGAAATAAATAAATTAACCGAAGGAGAATAAATTGTGGATACAATAAAGGTTATTATTCAATTAATGGGTGGATTAGGGCTATTTATTTATGGTATGAAACTAATGGGAGATGGTTTAGAGAACGCAGCAGGGGAAGGTCTTAAAACTATTCTTGAAAAAGTGACAAGCAACCGTATTATGGGTGTTGGAATAGGTGCTATAGTTACAGCAGTTATCCAAAGTAGTAGTGCTACTACAGTTATGGTTGTTGGTTTTGTTAATGCAGGTCTTATGACTCTGGCGCAGGCTGCTGGTGTAATCATGGGTGCAAATATAGGTACAACTATTACTGCACAGCTTGTAGCATTTAAGCTTGATCAGGTTGCTCCTATATTTGTATTTGTTGGTGCAGCATTAGTAATGTTTGCAAAAGCTAAAAAGAGAAAAGAAATAGGTAACATAATTCTAGGGTTTGGTATACTATTTACTGGTATGGGTGCAATGAGTGGTGCAATGAAGCCATTAGCATCATCACCAATGTTTACAGATATATTACTTGCAATAGGCGACAACTGGTTTATAGGAATTATAGCTGGTGCAGCTATTACAGCTTTATTGCAGAGTTCATCAGCAACAACTGGTATATTAATTGCATTAGCTTCAACTGGATTAATAGATATAGGCTTAGCATTGCCAATTGTTTTTGGATGTAACATAGGTACTTGTATAACAGCAATGCTTGCAAGTGTAGGAACTAATAAAACTGCACATAAAGCAGCATTATTGCATTTAGTGTTTAATATAGTTGGAACGGTAGTATTCTTACCGTTCATAGGTATTATAGCAAAATTTGTTCAACATATAAGTCCTGAAGATGTAAGCAGACAAATTGCAAATGCGCATACAGTATTTAATGTGGCAAATACAGCGCTATTGTTACCATTTACTAATTATATAATTAAATTTATAAATAAGGTAATACCTTGTGAAGACGAAATTGAAAAGGTTGGTCCTAAATATATTGATGATAGAGTTTTAGAAACTCCTGTTATAGCAGCAGGTCAGGTTATAAAAGAAACTATCAGAATGGCTAATAAGGCAAAAGAAAATGTTGAATTATCTATGAAAGCTTTCGTTGATGGTGATGAAGCATTAATCGAAAAAGTATACGAAAATGAAAAGATAATTAATGTACTTGAAGAAAGCATAACTGAATACTTAGTTAAGCTTGCCAAATGTGATTTATCAGATAAGGAAAAAGGAATAGTTGCTTCAACATTCCATGTAGTTATAGATATCGAAAGAATAGGAGATCATGCAGATAATATTGCAGATTTAACTATTGAAAAGATAAATAAGAATTTAAAATACAGCCAGGATGCTATTGATGAGTTATATGAAATCTATAATTCAACATTAAAAGCATTAGAAATTGCTATAGATTCTTATGTAAACAGAGACATTGTGAAAGCAAAGAGTATCTTAGATGTTGAAGATAAGATTGATGCTTATCAAAGAAACTATAGAGAAAAGCATATTCAAAGATTATATGATGGTAAATGTAATGCATTTGCTGGTGCTATATTCTTAGATTTAATAAGTGCTTTTGAAAGAATTGGAGATCACTCAACTAATATTACTGAAAGCGTATTAGAAAATTACGTAAACTAATAAATTTAAAAAAGAGATTCCTGAATAGGAATCTCTTTTTTGCACAAAAAATTAATTATAGGATGTTTTTTATTATACATTTAATTTAAGGGTGAAGAGTTAACAAGTAATAAAGATGAATTACGGAAAAAACAGCAAAGCTATTCTGGTAATTGTACATAAAGAGAATCAATGGTTTTTAACCGAAACTCTTAGTTATTACCTTATAATTACTAACTATATAACTGAAGCAATTTATCTTGCTTTTTAAAGAATTATGCAGCTTTAAATATAGGAACTTATTGATATAGGGAGAAGCTGGAGTATATTAATGAATAAATTATATTTTAGTGCAGACAATATTTTAGAGAATAGTCATACTAGAAGGAGAAGTTGCAATGAATTTAAAAAGAATATTATCTTTAATCTGTATTTTGATTATCATGCTTGCTTTACCTATAAAAATATCTGCAGAAGATGAAAAAGTACAGCATGTCATATTGATAGATGCAGGTCATGGAGGAATTGATGGTGGAGCCAAGTCTAAAAATGGAACAATTGAAAAAGATATAAATCTTGCAATAGCATCAAAACTTAAGAAAAAGCTTGAGGATAATGGATATAAAGTTTATATGACAAGGGAAGATGATTCACAGCTTGATAATAAGAAAGCTGCAGACCTAACTAAAAGATGCGAGATGAAAAAAGAAACAAAATGTGAAGCTTTTATTTCCATACATCAAAATATGTTTCCAAAGGCCAAATGCTTTGGAGCACAGGTTTGGTATGCTTCAAATGATAAGAGCAAGGAACTGGCAGATAGTATTCAAGAATCTTTAAAGGAACATATTAAGGATAATAACAGGAGAATACCTAAAGATGCAAAAGAACAATATAAAATATTACGAGATAGATATGATGGTGCCTGTGTTATAGTAGAATGCGGTTTTTTATCAAACTATGAAGAGGAACAGAAATTGAAGACCGATGAACATCAGGAAAACTTAGTAGAAGGAATTAAATGTGGTATTGATAAGTATTTTGAAAATAAATAATTTAATATATTGATCAAGAGACTATTTTTAAAACAACTAATCTAATATCATTCGATATTGAATAAAAAATAATATGCAAAAAGCTCAGCATATAAATTATAGATAAGTGTTGAGTTTTTTACATATTTTAATATGAGATAAAATAATTATTTTTTAAACTAAAAGTTAATCTTTTGAAAACAGTCAATAGAAATAGGGCCTACTTTAATACTGTTTTTAGGAGGAGGGCTGGAAAAATAGTTGCTATTAAACAATAAATAAGCATTATATACTATTAGGCAGATTAAAGTAAGTGTTAATGCATATATGATAAATGTTATTATTTTATTTATTTTTTTATCATCCATAATGAACCTTTCCTATACAGATTGCTTATGTTTAAGTATAGTATTTAAGTTCTATAAATATGAGATTAAAAATAGAGTTTCATAAATGAGTATTTAATGGTTGTAAATGTTAATAAAAAAACTTAAACTTAAATAGAGTAATAAGTAGAGGAGTTGTTATAATGCGTGAAGTAAATGTAGCTTTAGTTACAGAAGTAGTAAAGAAGCTGTCAATTGAAGCTAATTATTTTTTAGGGGCAGATATAAAGGAATCATTGGAGAAATCAAGAAAAGAGGAAACATTTGAATTAGCAGGACAAGTTCTTGATAAAATTATTTTAAACTCTGAAATTGCGTGCAAAGAAGAAATGCCAATGTGTCAGGATACAGGCATGGCATGTGTTTTCTTAGAAATAGGACAAGATGTTCATTTCATAGGGGGGAATTTAGAAGAAGCTATTAATGAAGGTGTAAGAAGAGGATATGAAGAAGGATTCTTAAGAAAATCTGTTGTGGAAGATCCCATAAGAAGAGTAAATACAAAGGATAATACTCCTGCAATAATATATTATGATATTGTAGATGGAGATAAAGTAAAAATTACATTAGCACCAAAGGGATTTGGTTCAGAAAATATGAGTAGAATAGGAATGTTAAAGCCATCTGATGGACTAGAAGGTGTTAAGAATTTTATTATAGAGACAGTAAAGGCAGCAGGACCTAATCCATGCCCTCCTATGGTTGTTGGAGTAGGAATAGGAGGAACTTTTGATAAAGCAGCTTATCTTGCTAAGAAGGCTTTAATAAGACCAATAAATACTAGCAATAAGGATGAGTTTTACAAGGATTTAGAAATAGAATTGTTAGAAAAAATAAATAAGCTTGGAATTGGTCCACAAGGCTTTGGTGGAAAAACTACAGCACTTGGACTTAATATAGAAACTTATCCTACACATATTGCTGGTCTTCCAGTTGCAGTCAACATAAACTGTCATGCAACAAGACATAAAGAAGCAGTAATATAATAAATTTCATTTTTAAATAAAGTATTAATTGAATAATTACATAGTATTTGGGGGAGAAAAAATGGAAATAAAGTTACAGACACCTCTTACAGAAGATAAAATTAAAGATTTAAAGTCTGGAGATAGTGTATTGCTTAGCGGCATAATATATTCTGCAAGAGATGCAGCTCATAAGAGGCTAATTGATTTATTGAATGAAGGCAGAGAACTTCCATTAAATATAAAAGATGAAACAATATATTATGTTGGTCCATCACCTGCGAAGCCAGGGAATGTTATAGGATCAGCAGGGCCTACTACAAGCTATAGAATGGATGCCTATGCACCTGCTTTAATGGATTTAGGACTAAAAGGAATGATAGGAAAGGGTGCAAGAAATAAAGAAGTTATTGATTCAATAGTGAAAAATGGAGCAGTTTACTTTGGAGCTATTGGTGGTGCAGCAGCACTTATTGCTAAGAGTATAGTAAAATCAGAAATTATAGCATATGAAGACTTAGGTGCTGAAGCTATAAGAAGAATGGAAGTAAAGGATATGCCTCTAGTTGTAATTATAGATTCAAAAGGGAATAATTTATATGAATTAGGCCAGAAGGAATATTTAAGATCAGTAAAATAATATTAATTTATAATTAACATATAATAATTTTATAATGGATGTTTATTTTTAAAAGATAATAGATAAGATGCAAAAAAGTTCAAAGAATAAAACAAAGTTTATTTCTTTGAACTTTTTATATATTAATACTGTTATTCACAAAAGTATAATTGAATGTGAATAACTTATTTATTATTCGAAATAATTGTGGACAATATAACTAAAGTTTTAAGATATATTGTTCAAATATGAATTATATGTTTATAAAACCTTTGCCTCGAACTTCAGATATATCAACAATTGTTATAAATGCAGAAGGGTCTATCTGATGTACTGCATTTTTCAATTCAATCATTTGACGTGAAGTTACTATACAGTATAACATTTTCTTTTTATCGTGAGTATACTCTCCTTCAGCAAATAATGATGTAATACCCCTGTGAAGATCCTTTATAACATAATTAATAACTTCATGTTCTTTTTTAGTAAGGATAAGAAGAAGTTTTTTGCTGCTGAATCCCTTAAGCATCTGATCAAGAACAAAACTTTGAATAAAAAGAGAAATAAGGGTGTATAATGCCTGAGGTAATCCGAATATAAACGCTCCAATTATAATGATTATTAAGTTAAGTAAAAAGCCTAAGCTTCCAATATTAAAATTTGAGTATTTTTTACGGATGAGCATTGTTACAATATCAGTACCGCCAGTTGAACCATTCCTTAAAAATACAAGTCCATAACCAACTCCACAAAGTACGCCACCATATATACAATAAAGAAGCAAATCAAGTCCATCAATATTTATAAGAGAGGCTAATGGCTTAGTTATCATAAGCGAAATAGATAAAGAAAGCATGCCTATTGTAGTATAAATAGTAAATGATCTGCTAAGTTTTTTAAAACTTATTGCAAGAAGAGGCATATTGATCAAGAATACTGTGATACCTGCTGGAATATTAGTAGTATATTCAACAAGTAATCCTACACCTGTAGCACCGCCACTTAACAGCTGTGCATGAGATAGGAAAATATTAACTCCTAATGATGCAATAATACAACCTAAAAATATGATTAGTACATCAAATATATTAGCTCTGTATTTATAATATGTGTCCATGGATATACTCCTTTTAGTTATAATTCTCTATATATTAATACATTTTATAAAACAAAATTCAACCCTCATAAAAGTGGAAAAATAATAGTAAAAAAATACTTTTAATGAGATATAAGAAGTACAGTGAAATATGTAAAAAAGTAAAAATGTAATTAACATATTGATAAAAAAATATATTTAAAAATGCAAAAATATTTTTTCGTTCTTTTTATGCATATCATATTAATATTTTTTTGTGATAATATATTTATTAGAAGACTCATACTTATTTAGCCATGTTACATATTATTATTTATTTGCTTATTTTGAAAATAATATTTATGAATTTTCTGTAAGTTATTTATCTAGAATAGAAAAATAATTTGCGTTCGGATTTAGTTTGTAAGTGAAAGTTATATGTGTACTGAAGTAAATTTGGTAGTTTCTTATTATTAATGATATTATTGAAGGAATATTAGAAAGTTTTAAGATGAGGAGTATGGATATGAGAAGAGTATCATTGCCAGGCAATGAAAAACATAAAATAATCATTTTACTGATTTTAGTATTGATTTCAGCAGGAGTGTTGACTTATGAATTTAGCAGTAACTTAAAGAATAAAAATAATAATAATAATGTAAATATTAATAGTAATGAAAGTGAATATATTACAGGAGCATCTGATAAAGAAGAATCTATAAAAGAAGGAAATTCAGATACATCTAAGAATGACTCAGAGAATATTTCAGAAAGAGAAAGAGAGTTATATAATAATGCATATACAACTTTTTTTACAGGAAATTATGCAGAAGCAGTATCTAAAGGTGATGAAGTAATAAATGAATTTCCTAAGAGTTATATGGGATATAATATAAGGGGAATAGCAAAAGCATATAATGGAGATTTTAATGGAGCAATGTCAGATATAGATAAATCATTATCTATAAATCCTGATTATGGATATGGAAGATTTAATAAAGCGCTTACATATGAATTGTACAGTAAATTTGATGAGGCTCTTGAATGGTATGATAAAGCGCTTGAAATTGAGGATTATGTATGGACTTATTATGGAATAGCTTCTATATATGGCAGAAGAGGAGATGTCTATAATGCTGTTGAACATTTAAAGAAAGCTATTGAAATAAATAGTGCAGTAAAAGAGGAAGCAAAGACCGAATCTGACTTTGATCCTATAAGAGATTCAAAGGACTTCAAAGATATTATAGGATAATTAAAAAATGATACATTACTTTGAATAATTGTATTTTATATAGATAGAGGGAACAGGAGGGAAATTAATGTTCAATGTATTAGTAGTAGATGATGAAAAAGAAATAAGAGATGCAATAGAGATATATTTGAGGGGCGAAAACCTAAATGTATTTAAAGCTGAGGATGGACTTCAGGCATTAGACATATTGGAACAGGAAAAGATACATTTAATAATATTAGATGTTATGATGCCTAAGCTTGATGGAATAAGAACATGTTTAAAGATAAGAGAAACTCAGAATCTCCCTATAATAATGCTTTCTGCTAAGGGTGAGGATTCTGATAAGATATTAGGTTTAAATGTAGGGGCTGATGATTATATAACAAAGCCATTCAATCATTTGGAACTTGTTGCAAGAGTAAAGTCTCAACTAAGGAGATATGAAAAACCTTTAAATGTTGAAGAAGGAAAAGATATAATTAAAGTCAAGGATCTTGTCATTGACACAGTTGCTAAGAAGATAACTGTAAGAGGAGAGGAGATAAAGGTTACAGCAACTGAATATAAGATACTTCATCTTCTTGCTTCAAATTTAGGAAAAGTATTTTCTATAAAGGAAATATATGAAAAAGTATGGGAAGAAATGTTTTATAAGAGTGAAAATACAGTAACAGTTCATATAAGAAGAATAAGAGAAAAGATAGAAATAAATACAAAGGAACCTGAATATATTAAGGTGGTGTGGGGTATTGGTTACAAGATTGAAAAGGAAGATTAAATCTTATGTAAATAGCATTTATCTCATAGATATAATAATAGTTACAGTTATAGCATTGATGTTATTTTCAATTCTGGGAGATTATGCACAGGTAAATAGGGTACAGCATCAGCTTGCTGTACAGGAAATAAAAGAAAATACCTTCGAACTTATTATTTTAAGCATTATCAATATAATATTTATTGCTAAAATAGCTATAGTCATAAAAAGAAACCCAAAGGCACCTAAAATTAAATCCAACCTAATAAATAATGTGATTTTTGTATTAAAAAATGGATTCAAATATAAAGAAACAAGAACAACATTAATCGTATCAATAACACTAGGAGTAATAATTCTAATAACATATCTATATTTTTTAGCAACAGGCGGGTATGAAAATAATATATTTGTAAGATTCTTTCAAACTTATCCATTTAAAGGCAGTATATTTATGATTGTAGTTTTATTTCTTACTATGATTTATGGAACTAAGAAAACTTTAGACATAACTGTTGTAAATGAAGCTTTAAGGAGAGTAAACGAGGGAAATCTTCAGGATGATATTATTTTAGATGGTTCCCCAGCCATAAGGGAGCTTGCACATAATATAAACTTAATAAAAGCTGGATATAAAGAAATACTGGAAGAAGGAGTACGCAGTGAAAAGCTGAAAACTGAACTTATTTCCAATGTATCTCATGATTTAAAGACACCTTTAACTTCAATAATAAATTATGTAAATATAATTAAGAGCAAAGATATAACAGAAGAGGAACGCTCTGATTATATTGAGATTCTTGAGAAAAAGTCACTTAAGCTAAAGTCTTTAATTGAGGATTTATTTGAAATGTCTAAGATAAATAGTGGCAAGCTTAAGCTTAATAAAGAATTAATAGATATTCTTGCACTGGTTCATCAAGGAGTAGGAGAATACAGTACACTTTATGAAGAAAAAAATATATGCTTTAAAGTTACATGTGATGAAGATGCAGTATATATGGAACTGGACGGAAAAATGATGTCAAGGGCGATTGAAAATCTGATAATAAATTCTATTAAATATTCCTTAGAAAATACAAGAGTATATATCGATATAGAAAAGGAACATGGATTTGTAACTATTTCAATGAAAAATATAGCAAATTATGAGATGAATTTTAATGAAGAAGAGATATTTGAAAGATTTGCAAGAGGCGATAAATCAAGAAACTCTAAAATAGAAGGTTCTGGTCTTGGTCTTGCTATAACAAAAAGTATAATTGAACTTCATGGAGGGATAATAAAGATAAGAAGAGAAGGGGATATGTTTAAGATTTATATAAAACTCCCATTAGAAGATGGATAAAAAATATTAAGAAATAAATTTTATCAATTAAGTAGTTAATCTGTAGAAAATAAAAGATTAACTACTTTTTTTAATAGATAATTTATAAATTTGAAGTTTTACAATTAATATATTAACTACTATAATATACGATATGTTGTATGAGGATAAGAATATATTTACATAGATACACAAGATATAGTGGAGGGAAGATAATATGTCAGCTTTAAATGAATTATGTATAGATGCTGTGTCAGGGATAAAGGACGAAGAGGGAGTTTATTCAGAAGAAAGATTATTAGAAGCATTAAAACTAATAATAAGAGAAGGAATGAGTGAAAAAGAGATAAGAAAGTCACTTATTCAGGTTTCTTTAGAATTAACTACAGATATGGAGCCAAATTGGCAGTTTGTAGCATCAAAAGTATATACATATGAGCTTTACGATGAAGTAAGAAATAATAGAGGGTTAAGCAGTACTGAGGATTTATATAGCAATTATTATAATTTTATATATCAGCTAACTGACAGGGGACTTTACGGAAAATATATATTAGAAAATTATACAGAAGAAGATATACTTGAGCTTGAAAAGACAATAAAGCCAGAAAGAGATTTTCTTTTCAATTACAGCGGAATAAATCTTTTAGCTAAAAGATATTTAGTTCAGGATTATAATAGAAATCCAGTTGAATTACCACAGCAGATGTTTATGGGAATAGCTATGCATCTTGCAATTCCAGAAGAAAAGTCTAAGAGGGTATATTGGGCAAAGAGATTTTATGACGTATTAAGTTCACTAAAAGCGACAATGGCAACACCTACTATGTCCAATGCAAGAAAACCATTTTATCAATTAAGTTCATGCTTTATAGATACTGTAGAGGATAGCCTTGAAGGAATTTATAAATCGCTTGATAATTTTGCACAGGTATCAAAGTTTGGTGGCGGAATGGGAATATATATGGGTAAAGTAAGAGCCTTAGGATCGTCTATAAGAGGTTTTAAAGGTGCGTCAGGAGGTATAATTCCATGGGTAAAGCTATTTAACGATACAGCAGTTGCTGTTGACCAGCTTGGAGTTAGAAACGGATCTGTAGCTATCTGGCTTGATGCATGGCATAAAGATATACCTGAATTCTTACAGATAAGAACTAACAATGGAGATGATAGAAAGAAAGCTCATGATGTCTTCCCAGGGATATGTTATCCTGATTTATTCTGGAAACTTGCAGAAAAAGATATAGATGCTGACTGGTATATGATGTGTCCTCATGAAATAAAAGGTATAAAAGGATATGCACTTGAAGATTTCTATGGATCAGAATGGGAAGAAAAGTACTATGAATGTGTAAATGATGAAAGAATAGAAAAGAGAGTAATGTCAGTTAAGGATATTGTAAGATTGATAATCAAGAGTGCCGCTGAAACAGGAGCACCATTTGCATTTTACAGAGATACTGTAAACAAGATGAATCCTAACAAGCATAATGGAATTATTTATTCATCGAATTTATGTACTGAAATAATGCAGAATATGAGTCCTATGGAAATAGAAAAAGCAGAAATAGTAGATGAAAATGGAATGACAATTGTAACTCAGAAAATAGTGCCTGGAGACTTTGTAGTATGTAACCTTTCTTCAATAGTATTAGGAAATGTAGATGTGTGCAGCGAAGAGGAAATGGAATACGTTGTTGAAACTCAGATAAGAGCAATGGATAATGTAATTGATTTAAACTACTATTCAGTACCATTTGCAGAAGTTACAAATAAAAGATATAGAGCAATAGGTCTTGGAACTAGCGGATACCATCATATGCTTGCCAATAACAGAATCCATTGGACTGAAGAAAAGCACAGAGATTTTGCAGATGAGGTTTATGAAAGAATAAACTATTATGCAGTAAAAGCAAGTATGACTATTGCAAAAGAAAAAGGTGCTTACAAATTATTCGAAGGATCTGACTGGGATAATGGTGATTATTTTGAACTGAGAGATTATAAAGATGAAAAATGGTGTGAACTAAGAAAAGAAATAAAAGAAAATGGAATGAGAAACGGGTATCTTTTAGCAGTAGCACCAAATGGATCTACAGCAACTATAGCCGGAACATCAGAAGGTATAGATCCAGTAATGGCTAGATTTTATTTGGAAGAAAAGAAGGGAAGCATAATTCCTAAAACAGCACCAAATCTTAATGATGATAACTATTGGTATTACAATCCTGCATATAATATAGATCAGACGTGGTCAGTTCAAATGAATGGAATACGTCAGAGACATATTGATCAGGGGCAGTCATTTAATTTATATATAACTAACAATTATACTATGAGACAAATAATGAACTTATATATAGAAGCATGTAAATGTGGAGTAAAATCAATTTACTATGTAAGATCAAAATCACTTGAAGTTACTGAATGTGAGAGCTGCTCAGCTTAGTCAGTTGAAAGTTGAGAGCTGATAATTAAGAGTTGATTGTTGAAATTTTTCACGGAAAAATTTCTTTGAATATTTATATGTTTTTTTAAGAAAGGCTTATGCCTTTCTTAATTTTGACATGATATTAATTTTTAGTACAAAAATTTTTTGAGAAATAATAATATGTACTTGAAAAAGAGAAAATAGATGTAAATGCTGTTGCTAATCTAAAAATTTTAGTATTCAGATAAAAGATAAAATACATTAATGAATGGGAGTATTAATGATGAGTATAAACAAGAAACCTCTTTTTAATGAATTTGGAGATAGAGAACTTAGCAAAAAGAGACTTATAAATGGAAATACAACTAATTTAAATGACTTCAATAATATGAAGTATACATGGGTTTCTGACTGGTATAGACAAGGTATGAATAACTTCTGGATTCCAGAAGAAGTAAACTTATCTCAAGATTTAAAGGATTATCAGAATTTATTAGAAGAAGAAAGAACGGCCTATGACAAGATATTATCTTTCTTAATTTTCTTAGATTCAATACAAACTGCGAATTTAAGCAATATAAATAACTATATAACTGCAAGTGAGATAAACTTATGTCTTACTATACAAAGCTTCCAGGAAGCGGTACATTCACAAAGCTACAGCTACATGCTTGATAGTATATGTTCTCCTGAAAAAAGAAATGAAATACTTTATCAGTGGAAAGATGACGAAATGTTACTAAAAAGAAATAAGTTTATTGGAGATCTATATAATGAATTTATAAATAATCCTACAGAGCATAATTTATTAAAAACTCTTATGGCTAACTATATCTTAGAGGGAATTTATTTTTATTCAGGATTTATGTTCTTCTATAATTTAGAGAGAAATGGAAAGATGCCTGGTTCAGCGCAGGAAATAAGATATATAAATAGAGACGAAAATACCCATTTATGGCTTTTCAGAAACATAATAAGGGAGCTTCAAAAGGAAAATCCTGAATTATTCACTGAAGAAGTTAAGAATGAACTTAGAGACATGATGAAAACAGGTGTTGATCAGGAAATACTATGGGGACATTATGTAATAGGAGATAAGATTCAGGGAATAAACAAGAGACTTATAGAAGATTATATCAAGTACTTAGGAAATAAGAGATTAAAGGAAATAGGACTTGAACCGTTATTTGAAGGATATACTGAAAATCCAGCATCATGGGTTGATAGACAATCGAATGCAAACGCTGTTAAGACTGATTTCTTTGAAGCTAGATCAACAGCTTATGCAAAAGCTGCAACTCTTGTGGATGATTTATAAAAAAATATATGTAAAATAAGGGTAATACGATATAATGTTAATAGATTCAAAAATATTTGTAGGTTTTTACAAAAAAATTATATAAAAAACCATAAATCAAGTTAATATTTTATAAAATTATGGTATAATGGTAATGGTTTAAACTCTAATATAAACTCATAAATATGATGAGAAAAAAACAAAAATATATTTATAATAAAATTAACTATCAAGGAGGAATTCCATATTATGAAAAAAGGTATTGCTGCTTCTAAAGGATATGCAATAGGTAAAGTATTCTTACAAGAACATGAAGAAATCGTTATAACAGATGCTAAAATCACAGACATAGCTGCAGAAAAAGAAAAAATGCAAAAGGCATTAGATGATTCTAGAGCTCAATTAGAAGTAATTAAAGCTAAAGCTGCAGAAGAAATGGGAGCAGAAAAAGCAGAAGTATTCGAAGCTCACATAACATTATTAGATGATCCAGAATTTACTGGTGCAATGATGAATGAAATTGAAATGAACAGCGTAAATGGTTTAAAAGCTATTGAAAGTGTTACAAATACATTTGTTGCTATATTTGAATCTATGGATAATGAATACATGAGAGAAAGAGCAGCAGATATCAAAGACGTATCTAAGAGAATATTATCAAACTTTGCAGGTAAAGGCGGAGATGATTTTGCAATTACTGAAAACAATACAGTTGTAGTTGCTCATGACTTAACTCCATCTGATACAGCAGGATTAGACAGAAGCAAAGTTGTAGGTTTCATAACAAATATAGGTGGAAGAACTTCTCATGCAGCTATTATGGCTAGAACATTAGAAATCCCAGCTGTACTTGGTTTAGGAGACATAACTACTTCTGTTAAGACTGGAGATATAGTTATCGTTGATGGAATCACTGGAGATGTTATAATAAACCCTTCAGAAGAAGTATTAGCTGAATACAAAGCTAAGAAAGAAAAATTCCAAGCTGAACAAGAAGAATTAAAGAAATTAATAGATGTTAAAACAACTACTAAATCAGGTAGAAGAATAGAAGTTTGCGGAAATATCGGTAAACCAGAAGATGTTAATGGTGTTATAGCAAACGGTGGAGACGGTGTAGGATTATTCAGAACTGAATTCTTATACATGGATAGAGAAAATGCTCCAACAGAAGAAGAACAATTTGAAAGCTACAAATATGTTCTTGAAAAAATGAATGGTAAGCAAGTTGTAATAAGAACATTAGATATCGGTGGAGACAAGACTCTTCCATACTTACCATTACCAGAAGAAATGAACCCATTCTTAGGTTACAGAGCAATCAGACTTTGCTTAGACAGAAAAGAAATATTCAAAGTTCAATTAAGAGCATTATTAAGAGCTTCTATATACGGAAATCTTTGCGTAATGTTCCCAATGATCTCAGGACTTGAAGAATTCTTACAAGCTAAAGAAGTTGTTGATGAATGTAAAGCTGAATTAAAAGCAGAAGGAAAAGAATATTCAGAAACTATTCAATGGGGTATCATGGTTGAAATCCCAGCTGCAGCAGTTTATGCTGATGAATTAGCTAAATATGTTGATTTCTTCTCAATTGGAACAAACGACTTAATTCAATATACATTAGCTGCTGACAGAATGAGCGAAAAAGTTTCATATCTTTACAATCCAATGCACCCAGCTGTATTAAGATTAATAAAGATGACTATAGATGGAGCTCATAAGCATGGTAAATGGGTTGGAATGTGTGGAGAAATGGCAGGAGATGAAGCTGCTATCCCAACATTAGTTGAGTATGGTTTAGATGAATTCTCAATGAGTGCGACATCAATCTTAAATGCTAAGAAGATAATGTTAGAACAAGAATAATATTAATTTTATATAATGTCTATAAACATAATTTAAATTATTTAAGGACTACTAAAATGACTATCCAATTTATTAGGGTAGTCATTTTTTTGAATTAAAAATTCAGACTAACACTTGTTAGTTTTTAGAATAGGTATTATAGTATGATTTTTGTTATTATTATGCATTAAAATAAGATATAATAAATTTATATGATTTTATGGAACAGTAAGGGGATATTTATGAGTAATGAGTTAACAAAGTTATATAATAAAGCCATGAATTTACACAATAAGGGACAGCTTAATAAAGCTTTACATATATGTGAAGAAATATTAGCTTCTGATTTAAGTTATTCAGAAACCTTAAATTTAAAGGGACTTATGTTATATCAGAAAGGACTATTAAATGAGGCTAAGATTGTATGGAAGCTTAATTATGATATAAATAATGATAGTATGGCTGAAAAATATATTGAAGACTGCAAAAGCGATGAAGAAAGAGTACATACATATGCTAAGGCTGAATACAGCTTAAAAAATATGAATATTGAACAAGCACTTTTATTATTTAAGGAATGTGCTCAAAGTGATTTTAATTGCATTAAAGTAAATACAGGAATTGCAATGTGTTATGCAAGAAAAGGCGATAATTATAGGGCAAAAGAATATGTGGACAAAGCTCTGGCAATAGATAATGAAGCAGTAACAGCAAACTCAATAAAGAAAGATTTAATGAAAGCAGGAGTGTATTCAAGCGAAAATAATATTTCAAAGAAGATATTATTAATAATTACTGTTATTTTCGTTATAGGTGCAGTTTGTGCAGGAGGATATTCTATATATAGCAAGATAAAAAAAGATAATCCAGAAAAACAATATACAAAAAATAATATAGAAAATGATAAACAGCCTGAAGATATGTCAGATGCGCAAAATAATTCTCGTGAAGAGGAAAACTTAGATGATAATAATATGGAAGATAGTATTTCAGATAATTATATAGAAAAAAATAATAATAAAACTGTATTTAATAGTGAAGAAGTATCTAAATTAGTGAATAACAAGGAAGTTGACAAATTATATGATGACATAAATGGTGTTGATAAGAGCAGTCTTTCAGGCAGTGATGTGGATTTATATAATAAGGCAGTTGATATATTAAAAACTGATGGTGTTTCAAAATTCTACGAATATGGAGTATGGAACTTTAATAATAAAAATTATGATTCTGCAAAGCTTGAGTTAGAAAAGGCCTATAAATACTGTAATGAAAGTTATTTAAAGGAGCATATTGTATTTTATAAAGGAAGTACTGCTTCTCAAATTGGAGATAATTCAGAAGCATTAAAGCTCTATAAGGAATATTATAGTCTGTATCCAAAGGGAGCATATATAGAAGGAGTTTTATATGAATTAGCATTGCTAACTAATACAACTAATAAAGATATGGGAAAAGAGTACGCTGAGGAGCTTGTAAATAATTATCCTAATTCACTATATATAAATGACTATATAAGGGGAATAGTTAACTAAATAGATTTTTTAATTTATAGGAAAATCCTAAGATAAATTTGTTAATTTATCTTGGGATTTTGTTATATTAATTTCAATCGAGGATAAGATAAATACAGACTTAATTGTTTATTGTATAAGGAGTGTGAAAATTAATGATATCTTTAGTTAAGGGGTGCAGGGTATATGCTCCTGATTATTTAGGATTTAAGGATGTATTGCTGGCTGGAGGAAAAATTGAAGGAATATATGAGAATATATCTATAGGAGATAGTTCTATAGATATTAATATTATTGATGGAAAAGGTAAATTAATGTTTCCAGGATTTATTGATTCACATGTGCATATAATAGGTGGCGGAGGTGAAGGAGGATATCATACTAGAACACCTGAGATACAGTTATCAAGTTTGATTGAAAATGGTATAACTTCAGTCGTGGGTTGTATTGGTACAGACGGTGTATGTAGACATATGAATTCATTAATTGCAAAAGTGAAATCTTTAAAAGAAGAAGGAATGAGTGCATACGCCTATACAGGATCATATGAAGTACCAGTTAAGACAGCGACTGAATCAATAAAAAGTGATCTTATGCTTATAGATGAAATAATAGGTGTTGGGGAAATAGCGCTATCAGATCACAGAAGTTCTCAGCCAAGTTTTGATGGTTTTGTAAACTTGGTAGCACAAAGTAGGATTGGTGGATTATTATCAAATAAAGCAGGAATAGTAAATGTTCATTTAGGAGATGGAATGAGAAGATTAAAATATCTTTTTGATCTTATTGAACAAACTGAGATACCAGCAGAACAGTTGCTTCCAACACATATAAATAGAAATAATGATTTGTTTGAAATGGGACTTGAGTATGTTAAAAAAGGTGGTTATATTGATTTGACAACAAGTTGTGACTTGGATCATATGGAAAATGGTGAATTGAGAGCCGGAGAAGGATTAGGAGTATTTTTAGAGAAAGGAATGGAAATTGAACACATAACTTTTTCATCTGATGGAAATGGAAGCATGCCACGTTTCGATAGCAATGGCAATTTGGCAGGGCTTGGAATATGTTCGGTTTCATCATTATATAGAGAAGTTAAATTTGCCGTAAATGAATTTAATGTACCAATTGACAAAGCGATTTCTGTTATAACATCAAATGTAGCAAGATTATTAAAATTGAATAATAAAGGCAGGATCAAAGAAGGAAATGATGCTGATATTGTTATAGTTGATGAAGAAAGCATGAATATAGATACTGTTTTTGCAATGGGAAAGATTGTTGTTGAAAGAGGAAAAGCAATTGTAAAAGGTACCTTTGAATAGGCTATAAGTTAATAAAGGTAACTAAAAAGGGCAGCCATAATGATATTATGACTGCTTATTTAAATTTATTATAGATCAGTTTTTAATTTTGAAGAAAGTATGATGGCCAATTGTTTTTTCATTAAATTTTGGAGTCTGCTTCATCCAGTTACAAGTAGCTGTACTTGGATTATAGAAAAACAATGCTTCATTAGTTGGATCATATCCTTTAATTGCATCATATACAGCATTGTAGCAGTCTTGATTTGTCTTAGCATTTATTTGCCCATTTTTAACACATGAAAAAGCGTTCTTTTGAAAGATTACTTCTTTTATTGTATTAGGGAAACTTGGATCAATAGTACGATTTAAAACAACTGATGCAACTGCAACTTTCCCTTCATATGGTTCACCAATGCTTTCAGCAGAAACGAGTTTCGCCATTAAATCTATATCTTCTCCCGTTATATATAATTGTTGATTATCATGTTTAAAAACTTCAAGAACTTCATCAGATTCCTGTGTATTTTGTGATATATATTTTATATTCTTAGTTGAACAATTTTGTACGATTTTATTATCTGAAATTTTATTGCATGTGCCACCTAAAGTACCAGCATAAACCGGTTTGATGTTAATAACGGAAAGATATAGTATTAAAGCAATAACAAAAATACTACATGTCTTTTTCATAAAAAACCTCCTTTGCCATAGTGCAACAAATAATATTATTACCAAAGAAAGTAATTATATACATGATGATAATTATGTATACATCCACATGGATATGTGTTCAAAAATATTAAGCATTAAATATAATTTACGAAAATAAAGGAAATACTAGATTATAGATATTGGCTGACATGTACTAATTCTTTGGATAAGTTAGAAGTTTAGAAAACTTTCTAAAGATAAATGTTTATTTGCCTATATATTTAATTTAATTAGTTAGAGTTATTGCATTTAATAAAGTTTTAGGATAAAAATAATTAAAATGTAATAAAATAGTTACCATGGTTAAGTGTAAGAAAATAATATTTGTTGTATAATTTTAATGTAAGAAAAGAAGAGAGGTGAGAAGAATGGAGGATTTATTAAATATAGTTGGAAAGGGCTTTTCCCATATGTCTTTGTGGTCTGTTTTAGATATATTAGTGGTATCATACATATTTTATAAAGGATATATGTTAATAAAAGAAACAAGAGCAGAGCAGTTATTAAAGGGAATGATATTGTTAATAGTATTAATTCCAATAAGCTATTTATTAAAATTAGATATGCTTTATTTTATTTTAAATAAAACATTGACTATAGGAGTATTATCTATAGTTATCATATTCCAGCCGGAAATAAGAAGGGCATTGGAGCACATTGGAAGATCGGCATTTGATGATATGCATGTAATTCAAGATGAGGAAGTATTACAAAAGATAATGAGTGAAATTACATATGCAGTAGGAAATTTAGCTGAAACTAAGACTGGGGCACTCATAGTAATAGAACAGAGTACAGGACTAAATGAAATTATATCTTCAGGTACATTAATAGATGCAAATATAACCTCAAATCTTCTTGAAAATATATTTGTAGTTAATACTCCGCTGCATGATGGAGCTACTATAATAAGGAATGACAGGATAGTTGCATCTGGATGTGTTCTGCCATTGACCAATAATAATACAATAAATAAAAAGCTTGGAACAAGACATAGGGCAGCAATTGGTTTATCTGAAGTATCGGATGCATTGATAATAATAGTTTCTGAGGAAACAGGAATAATATCCTTAGCTATGAATGGAAAAATAACAAGGGGTTATGAGAGAGAAAGGTTGAATACCGTTTTAGTAAAAGTAATTGAAAATAGATATAAGAGCAAACAAAGGGTTAGAACAGCTAGGGAGAAGGTGAATCTATGGATAAAATCAAAAATAAGAACGAAACACTGATACCTAAAATAATAAGTCTGTTATTATCATTTGGCCTGTGGATATATATATCAAATGTAGAGAATCCGGTAAGAACATATGAAGTTAAAAATATACCAGTAGAACTTGTTAATTTAGACAGTCTTACAAATTCTAATTTTGCAGTCTTGGAAAATCAGAATTTTACCGTAGATTTAAAGCTTGAGGGGCCATCGACTGATGTAGTAAAAGTCAGACCTGAGGACTTTAAAATTGTAGCGGATATGTCTACTTATGCATTGAAGATTGGAGAAAATACAATACCAGTACAGATAATAAGTTATCCCGAAAATATAACTATAAAAAATAATGGTTTCTTAGGAATAAAGGTTAATCTAGAGGAACTTGTTAAAAAAGATTTCACAATACAGTCAAAAGTAAAAATAAGCTATAGAGATAATATATATGAAATGAACAGAAAAGTAACACCAGATACAGTAACAGTAAGTGGTGGAAGCAGTACTATAGATAAGATAAGTTCTGCTGTAATAAGTGGTGAAGAAAGCGGGATATCAGGCAATTTTGAAAAGAGCTATAATATAAAGTTCATTGATTCAAATGGAGATGAGGTTACAGGAGTTTCTTCAAACATAGATACTGCAAAATTATCTGTTAAGGTATCAAATGGTAAAAGTGTACCTATTGACTTAAAGACTACAGGAACACCTAAAACAGGTCTTGAATTACAAGGATATGAATTGAGTTCTAATTATGTAAATATAGCAGGAAGCAGTGATGTCTTATCACAGGTACAGTATATAGATACGGAGATAGTTGATATATCACAGTTAGATAAGACAAGCGAAATAAATGTAAAATTACTAGTTCCAGAAGGTGTTATTATAACCAATGGACAGGAGTACGTGAAAGTTACAGTAACCTTAAAAGCTCAGGAAACTGTAAGTAAAAAATTGGATGTAACAATTCAGTATAATAATTTGAAAGATAATCTTAATTTAGAATCATCATCAGAAAAAGTAGGGGTAACTGTATCAGGGATACAGGCAGAACTTGATAAGATTAATGAAGGTTCTTTAAGTGCAATATTAGATTTATCTAATATAACAGATGAAGGTTCATATTCAAATAAGCCTGAAGTATCATTTAATATTCCTACAACAGCATCAATAACTAGTATAGATCAGGTAGATATTATTGTTAAAAAGAAAATTGAACAATAATTAAAAGGTGGGTATATGTTATATCCACCTGCTATTTTTATGCATAAAAAAATTATAAATCCTATATAAATTTTAAATAGAGCTATTTCAAAAAATTCTTAGTATTATAAGACTTGTTTACAGATGTATGAAAGTTTAAATTTATGATATAATTATGTAACTCATTTTATATGATTTTGAAAGGAAAACGGTGATTATAAATGGCCATACGAATAAATAACATAAATTTAGGTTTAGATGATAATGAATCACTTTTAGAGAAAAAAGTGTGTAAAAAATTAAAAATAACAAGTGATGATATAAATAAGCTTATAATTGTTAAAAAGAGTATAGATGCTAGAAAGAAGAATGATATAAAGTTTACTTACTGCATTGATGTAATATGTGATAAAGAAAAAAAGATTCTTTCAAGAATACACGATAAAGATGTAAAGTTTGAAGAAATAAAAGAAAGAGAGCCTATAGCTAAAGGCGATTTAGAATTAAATTCAAGACCTGTAGTTGTTGGATTTGGTCCAGCAGGAATTTTTGCAGCATTGACTTTAGCAAGAGAAGGTTATAAACCAATTGTGTATGAACGTGGGGAAGATGTTGATAAAAGAACTGAAACTGTGGATAAATTCTGGAAGACTGGTGAGTTGGATCTTGAATCTAATGTTCAATTTGGTGAAGGGGGAGCAGGTACTTTCTCTGATGGTAAATTAACTACAAGAATAAAGGATTTTAGATGTGCCTTTGTTCTTGATGAGTTAATAAAAGGTGGAGCACCAAGGGAAATTAAATATGAAAGCAAGGCTCACGTAGGAACAGATCTTTTAAAAGGTGTTGTTAAAAATATAAGAGAAGAAATCAAGAGTCTTGGAGGAGAAGTCCATTTCAGTTCTAAGGTTGAAAAGATAGAATATGAAGACGGAAAGCTTAAAAGCATAGTTGTAAATGGTGAAGAAAAACCTTGTCAGGCACTTGTATTAGCTATAGGACATAGTTCAAGAGATACATATGAAATGCTTAATGAAAAAGGTGTTTCCATGGAAGCAAAGGCATTTGCAATTGGGGTAAGAATTGAACATCCACAGGAAGTAATTAATTTAAGCCAGTATGGTGAACAATATAAACATCCTAAATTACATGCAGCAGATTACAGACTTACATATCAGAGTGAAAAATTAAAAAGAGGAGTATATTCATTTTGTATGTGTCCTGGTGGAGTAGTTGTTGCAGCTGCATCAGAGCATGGAAGATTAGTATCAAATGGAATGAGCTATCATGCCAGAGATCTTGCAAATGCAAACTCAGCTTTAGTTGTTACTGTAAATCCAGAAGATTTTGAAGGAGATTCCCCACTTAGAGGAATGGAATTCCAAAGGCATTATGAAAGTCTTGCATTTAAGTTGGGTGGCGGAGATTACAAAGCACCAGTTCAGCTTGTTGGTGATTTTATGAATGACAGAGTATCTACTAAACTTGGAAGGGTAGTACCAAGCTATACAGCAGGATATGTATTTAAAGAACTTAAAGAGTGTCTGCCATCTTATGTAATTGAAGCACTTAAGGAAGGCATACAGAATTTTGATAAGAAAATAAAGGGATATGGAGATGATGATGCAGTTCTTACAGGTATTGAAACAAGAACTTCAGCTCCAGTAAGAATACATAGAAATGCTACATTAGAAAGTGTAAATGTAGAAGGACTTTATCCTACAGGAGAAGGTGCAGGATTTGCAGGTGGAATAATTTCTGCTGCTGTAGATGGAATAAAAGTGGCTGAACACATAATCAACAAGTATAGTGCACCTGAAAAGTAATAAATGTATATAGATAAATTGTTAAAATTATTGCATACTAAAACTTTTATAGATTTAATATAAATTTATTTGATAATATTTAAGAAGCCTTTATCAGCATTGATAAGGGCTTTTTTCTTACCTAATTAATAAAAAAATGCATAAATATTGAAATAATTTTTCAGAAAATTTAGCATTTAAAGTTATTTTTTGGTACAATAGTATTATAAAGAAATTAATGTCATATACTTGCTTGACATAATTTTAACAAGGTAAATAATTTAAATTATATAAAGAGGTGCAGGAAATGAGTAAAAATTTTGATGATTTATTTTCAAGATTAAAAGAAATCGAAACTAAAAAAGTTGCTGTTGCAGTAGCTCAAGACGAACCTGTTTTGGAAGCTGTAAAAGAGGCTAACGAAAAAGGAATAGCTAATGCAGTATTAGTTGGAGATAAGGAAAAGATTCAGGAAATTGCAAATAAGATAGACATGGATTTAAATAAGTTTGAAATAATGGATGTTAAAGATCCTAAAAAAGCAACTTTAGAAGCAGTTAAGCTTGTATCAAGTGGAAATGCAGATATGTTAATGAAAGGATTAATAGATACAGCTACATTCTTAAGAAGCGTTTTAAATAAAGAAGTTGGTCTTAGAACTGGTAAGGTAATGTCTCATGTATCAGTATTTGAAATAGAAGGATGGGATAGATTATTTTTCATTACAGACGTTGCATTTAACACATATCCAGAATTAAAGGATAAAGTTACAATAATAAATAATGCAGTTTCAGTTGCACATGCATGTGGTATCGAAAAGCCAAAGGTTGGGGTTGTATGTCCAGTTGAAGTTGTAAATCCTAATATGCCATCTACGGTTGATGCAGCATTACTTGCTAAAATGAGCGACAGAGGACAATTTAAAGGCTGTGTCGTTGATGGTCCATTTGCTTTAGATAATGCAATATCTTTAGAAGCAGCTAAACATAAAGGTGTTAAAGGTGAAGTTGCAGGACAAGCAGATATCTTAATGATGCCTAACATTGAAACAGGAAACGTAATGTATAAAACATTAACTTATTTTGCACCAGCTAAGAATGGATGCCTTTTAGTTGGAACATCAGCACCAGCAATTCTTACTTCAAGAGCAGATACATTTGAAACAAAAGTTAACTCAATTGCCTTAGCAGCATTAGTTGCAGCAAAAAATAAGTAATTAGATTAGGATTTAAACTATGACTCGTGGAAAATTAGCGTTGAATATTCTTAGATTAGAAATTTAACAGAAGAAGTGATAATTAAAAGTTATATATATTAAAAGAGAGTTGAGGGATACAAAATGGCTTATAAATTATTAATAATTAATCCAGGTTCAACATCAACAAAAATTGGTGTATATGAAGATGAAAAAGAATTATTTGAAGAAACATTAAGACACACAAATGAAGAATTAAAGCAGTTTGATACAATTTTTGATCAATTCCAATTTAGAAAAGATGTAATTCTTAAAGTATTATCAGAAAAGAATTTTGATATAAACACATTAAGTGCTGTTGTTGGAAGAGGCGGTATGCTTAAACCAGTAGAAGGCGGTACTTATGCAGTTAATGATGCAATGGTTGAGGACTTAAAGGTTGGAGTTCAAGGACCTCATGCTTCAAACCTAGGCGGAATACTTGCAAGATCAATAGCAGATGAAGTAGGAGTGCCTTCATTTATTGTTGATCCAGTTGTTACTGATGAACTTGCAGATGTTGCAAGATTATCTGGTACACCTGATATTCCAAGAAAGAGTAAGTTCCATGCATTAAATCAAAAAGCAGTTGCTAAGAGATATGGAAAAGAATCAGGAAAAGGATATGAAAATCTAAATCTTGTAGTTGTACACATGGGTGGTGGAGTTTCCGTTGGAGCTCATAACCATGGAAAAGTTGTGGATGTAAATAATGCACTTGATGGAGACGGTCCATTTTCACCAGAGAGAGCAGGGGCAGTTCCAGCTGGTGATTTAATAAAAATGTGCTTTAGCGGTAAGTATAGCGAATCGGAAGTATATAGCAAAATAGTTGGTAAAGGTGGATTTGTTGGTTACTTAAATACTAATGATGTTAAGGGTACTATTGATAAAATGGAAGCTGGAGATAAAGAATGCGAAAAGATATATAAAGCTTTCTTATATCAAATTACAAAAGCAATTGGTGAAATGTCAGCTGCATTAAATGGTAAGGTTGATCAGATAATCTTAACTGGTGGTATTGCATATTCACCTACACTTGTACCAGACTTAAAAGCCAATGTTCAATGGATTGCTCCAGTTACAGTATATCCAGGTGAAGATGAGTTATTAGCATTAGCTCAAGGTGCTATAAGGGTACTAGATGGAGAAGAAAAAGCTAAGGTTTACTAATCCGTAGTCTTTAATACATGTCTATTTTTGATAATCAGACATGTATTTTTTTATCCATAATTATTCTTTATGGATGTATACGAATAAAACAGGCATATAAAATTTAATAATATGAAAAAATATGAAGTATGTAATAATAAAAATATTAAATTTTTTCAAAAATTTGTTGTTATAATAGAATGAATTTTAGAAAATAGAGAAATTATGTGAAGTATTTTAAATATTAATATTATTTTTAAAATAAGTATACATTGACAAAAACAACCATTATTGTTATACTAAAAATAATAACGAAATGATAAAAAATCGTTAAAAAAGCAAAAATAATGTTATTAAATTATTATTAATTTAATACTTGTTTTAAAATTTAAGCAATGATTTTAAAGTTACAGAACTTACAAGAATAATAGTTGAAATTGTAAGCAATGCAAATTTAAGACAATAATAATTTATTTTTTGGGGGTTATACACAATGAAAGAAGCAAGAATTTTTTATCAACAAGATTGTGATTTATCATTATTAAATGGTAAAACAATAGCTGTAATTGGTTACGGAAGCCAAGGACATGCTCATGCATTAAATGCAAAGGAATCAGGATGTAATGTTATTATAGGTTTATATGAAGGAAGTAAATCATGGGCTAAAGCAGAAGCTCAAGGATTTGAAGTATACACTGCAGCAGAAGCTGCTAAAAAAGCTGATATTATCATGATTCTTATCAATGATGAATTACAAGCAGCAATGTACAAGAAAGATATCGAACCAAACTTAGAAGCTGGTAACATGTTAATGTTCGCTCATGGTTTCAATATTCACTTCAATCAAATAGTTCCACCTAAGGATGTTGATGTAACAATGATTGCTCCAAAGGGACCAGGACATACAGTAAGAAGCGAATATCAAGAAGGAAAAGGTGTTCCTTGTCTTGTAGCTGTACATCAAGATGCTACTGGTAAGGCCTTACAAATGGCTCTTGCATATGCAGCAGCAATTGGTGGAGCTAATGCTGGTGTTCTTGAAACAACATTCAGAACTGAAACTGAAACTGATTTATTCGGTGAACAAGCAGTTCTTTGTGGTGGTGTTACTGCGTTAATGCAAGCTGGATTTGAAACATTAGTAGAAGCAGGATATGATCCAAGAAATGCTTACTTCGAATGTATCCATGAAATGAAATTAATCGTAGATCTTATCTACCAATCAGGTTTTGCAGGAATGAGATACTCAATTTCTAATACAGCTGAATATGGTGATTATATCACTGGACCAAAACTTATTACTGAAGAAACTAAGAAGACTATGAAGAAGATTCTTA
>JAEWQX010000087.1 GCA_023399035.1 Bacillota bacterium
CCAGGCAGAAGCTTTCCAGGATTAGAAGACATAAGAAAGGAAACTTTTGAAGACCTTGATAAAGGTGTCTATACAGGACTTACTCACAGTATTCAGTTTCTATTAAGCAAAAATTTATTAATAGATGAAAATACAATAAAAGCAAGAAATTATTTTTTGTTTAAATAATTATCCAGTATAGATTTTTATCAACAGTTGATTAAGGGTTATTAATAAAATCTTAAATAAAAATAACATTAACTTAAAAGATATTAAAGAATTCCTAAGAAGCGTAGAGTTGGAATATATTTGTGATAGAATATATATGCAGTATACAGATTTATTAAGAAGGATAAATCTGTATACTGCATATGGTTATTGAATATGAGAAATGTTATAAGTATTTATGCTGCAATTCGTAAGAATAATTAAAGGAATTACGGTTAATGAGGTGGAATAATGGGGAGAAAAGGAAATAAAAGAAAAAAGTCTAGAAAAAATAATGATGGTACGAATAGAATAGAAAAAACTATCCTTGGTGCAATATCGCTTTTTCTGACTTTTATAGTATTTTCAATAATATCAGGATTCATTGCTCTCATGGAAGTGGGAAGTCAGTCTATGCCTAAAGCATCAAGTCCATCATATAACCAGCCTGTGAATATTCTTCTATTAGGAATGGATATTGGGGACCCAACACAGGTGGATAATATAGAGATAAAGCGTACAGATACTATAATGGTAGTTAATTATAATCCTAGTACAGATAAAATAACAACTGTATCAGTACCGAGAGATACTCTTATACAAAACAATGGAAACAGTGTAAAAATAAATTCAGCTTTTGCTATAGGGGGATATTCAAAGATAAAAACTGAAGTAGAAAATCTCCTCAATATAAATATAAATTATTTAGTAAAAGTAGATTATAATGCCTTTGTAGATGTTATAGATGCAATAGGCGGAGTAAAGATGGAAATTGAGAGAAATATGATTTATGATGATGAAGGGCAGAACCTTCATATAAACTTTAAAGCAGGAGAAACTGTAAAACTGGATGGACAGAAAGCGCAGGAATTTTTTAGATGGAGAAAAAATAATGATGGAAGCGGATTTGCCAATGGAGATTTAGATAGAATTCAAAATCAGCAGAAGTTTATTTCCAAGGTAATAGATAAATGTAAAAGTCCATTCATCATTTTCAGAGTACCTAAAATAATGTCAGCAATAGGAAATAATGTGGAAACAAATATGTCTTCATTTGCAATAATCAAATATGCATTTAAATTTATGACTGTAAGCAAAGATGATATTTCAATGCTGACAGCAGCAGGAACTCCTAAAACAATAAATGGGCAGTCATTCCTTGTATTTGATAAAGATTCAAATAGAGATTTAATTTCACAGTTAAGCTCTTCAGGAGTATCTACATCAGCAGACAGCGGCATATCAAAAGACAGCATTAAGATAAAGATATTAAATGCTACAAAAATCAATGGTTTAGCTGCTGGATTAAAAACAAGCATGAGTAACCTGGGATATACAAAGATTGATACAGGAAATACTGAACTTGATGATAAGACAACAATACTGACTAATAATAAAAGTATGTTGAAGACAATACAAAAGGATTTAGACATAAAAAGAAGTGGAAAAAAAGATGATAAAGATGAATACAGAGATTATGATGTTATTATAATCCTAGGAAAGGATTTTAAGAAGTTTGGAGAATAACATCACATAGTAAGGAGATAAAATAAGATGAGTATCTTAGAAAAAAAGGTAACTGGAATAGAAGAAGGAACAAAAATAAGAGAATATTTAAAAATGGAAATGGGATTATCAACAAGATTGATAAGGAGCGCATCTATTGATAAAAGGATATTTGTAAATGATGTTGCTGTAAAAATGAATCGTGTCCTAAATGAGGGAGAAATAATAAAAATAGATCTTGCTAAAGATGAAAGTCAGGATATTGCACCTGAAAAGATGGATATTGAAATAATTTATGAAGATGAGGATATACTTGTTGTAAATAAGAAGCCTTTTATGGTTGTTCATCCTACAAAGAGTTATCAAAGCGGGACTTTAGCAAATGGGGTGATAAATTATTTCAATGAAAGTGGTCAGAACTGTATCGTAAGACTTGTATCAAGACTTGATATGAATACATCAGGACTTATAATAATTGCAAAGAATCAATTTTCACATGGAATGCTTTCTAAGGAAATGAGTGATAACAAGGTTATAAAGAAATACCTTGCTGTAGTTCATGGGTTATTGGAAAAGGAAGAAGGAACTATTGACCTTCCAATATACAGACCAGAAGGAACTGATTTTGGAATAATGAGGGTAGTAGATGAAAGAGGACAGAGAAGCATAACTCATTACAGAGTAATTGAAAAATATGAAAATGCAAGTTTAGTTGAATGTACACTTGAAACTGGAAGAACTCATCAGATAAGAGTTCACTTAAGCAGTATAGGTCATCCTATATATGGTGATTCTTTATACGGAAGTGGCGATGAGGAACAGGATTTAATAAACAGACAGGCGCTTCATGCTTATTCACTGGACTTTAAGTCACCAAGAACAGGTGAAATCCTCTCGCTTAAATCTGACATTCCAGAAGATATGAAATCTTTAATAGAAAATATAAAAAATAAATAACAGATATTCTTTATTTATCAGAAAAGTAGAATAAGTATATTCAAGATAATTGAGAAAAAATTAAACTATAAAAGGTCTAAAATTGATTTTAATATTTTAGACCTTTTATAGTTTTTTGCTTTAATATAAAAAACATGAATGATTTTCAGAAGACTATTCTTCACAAGCTGAAAACTATTGATTGAATTAGTGTTTTCCTTTTATAGATAACTTTTTCTTTATAAATATACCTAAACCAATCAATGCAGCAATTCCAGCAATACCAAAGGCAATATATGCTGGTGTGTTAGGATTATTAGTAAGTGCACTATTGGAAATAAGTGGTTCATATGTTCTTGAAACTCCTGAAGCTAAATCTATAGTTTCTAATTCTTTATCATTAACATAAATAGTTCCTTTTAATATATTTTCACCTGCATTAAAAGATTTTTTGCTTAAATCTTCATCCTGTACTTTTAATTCATATGAAACAGAAGACTCATTACCTTTTTTAACTGGATATTCTATAGTTTTATCTATAGTTAACGGTATTGTAAGATTTTTATTAATATCATACTCTGCAACTTTCTGTCCTTTATCATATAGTTTTACAAAAGAAAAGTTATCAAAACCATAATTAAATACTGACTGCATGTCAAAGAAATTTTGATTTTTATCTGTTGCATTTAAAAATGATGCAACCAAGATGTGTCCATCTTTTTCAGCAGCAGATACAAATGTGTGATTTGCTTTTGTTGTATATCCGTTTTTACCGCAAAGTGCATATTGATAATAATATTTTGAGTTTTTATTTATCATATAATTCTTATTGTTAACAATTATAGTTCTCTCAGGATTATTAATCATTGTAATAGTTGCATATGGTGTAGTTGCAATATCCATAAAGTCTTGATTGTTAATTGCTTCTCTTAAAAATAAAGCTAAATCATGAGGTGTTGTAAGGTGTTCAGGATCAGGTAGTCCACTTGGATTTCTAAAACTTGTAGCTTTAGCGCCAAGTTCTTTGGCTTTTTTATTCATAAGCTGAGCAAAACCATCAATACTTCCACATACATGATAAGCTAAAGCATTAGCACAGTCATTTCCAGATTCCATAATCAATCCTAAAAGAAGATCATGAACAGTTAAAACATCGCCATTTAAAAGACCTATTGCAGTACCATCAATTGCAGTAAAGTCATCTTTTACAGTTACTTCATCAGTAAGCTTGCACTTATCAAGTACTACCAGAGCAGTCATAACTTTAGTTGTTGAAGCTGGTTCAAAAGTATACTCTTCATTCTTCCCATAGAGGACTGTTCCGCTTGAAGCATCTATAAGTGCGCATCCCTGAGCATTGATTTCAGGACCTTCCGTATCAGCCTGTACATTTAAAGGTATACATAATAAAAACAACAGTATACTTAAAGTTTTCAAATATCTTTTCATAAATATCTCCATACTATTTCTATTTTGATTATTACTATAAAGTATATTTTACCAAAAATCTAAATATTATTCCACTTAAAGTTAAATTATATACAATTAATGTGTTAATTTTATATAAAATGGTAATAATTTAAGGTGAAATAACTTGAGTAGAAAGGATGAATTTATGAAGGAGAGCATATTAAAATATAAGAAGATCGGATTAATAGCTGTCTTAGTTATTGTAATACTTTCCAGTATATTAATTTACAATACTTCAGGCTTTAAGCAGCTCAATAAAAATGATAACGAAAGCATTTTTGTGGATGATGAAAACAATACATCTGATGAGGGTTTACAAAATAATAATTATAAAGATGATTCATCATATTTAAATAGTGCAGCAGAAAATAAATTACAGAATAAAACCATAATAGTTGAAATAAAAGGACAGGTAAAAAATCCAGATGTGTACACTCTTGATGAAAATTCTATAATAAATGATTTAATAACATTAGCAGGAGGTGTTACAGAAAATGCTGATTTAAGCAGTATAAACAGAGCTAAAAAGCTTCAGAATCATGAAATGATTTATATAGCAGACAAGAATGAAGCCAGTATTGCACAAAATAGCATGGCTGATCCAAGCGAACATTCAGTTATGTCTGAAAGCCTTGTGGATATCAATACAGCAGAAGCAGAGCAATTAAAGACTCTTAATGGAATTGGTGATTCAAAAGCAAAAAGCATAATTGAATATAGAGAACAGAATGGAGGATTTAAAAGTATAGAAGAAATAAAAAATGTAACAGGAATCGGGGAGAAGATGTTCGAAAAAATAAAGGACAACATAACAGTTTAGATTTAATATCTATATATTATGTAAATTTGAACTTAAATGCTATAATATAATTGTATAAATAATTACAAAAATAGAATATTATACTATGAATATGTCCATATAATTTAATATTATGAGATAAAATATCATAATTGCATGCTTTATGAAAAGAATATATAATAGAAATGCTTGTACTTAAGGTGGATTTGCTATTTATAAGAAGATACAGCAGATTTATTTGGTTAAGATATGTTTATAGAGAAAAATATTTAAAAAATTATTTGACACATAGTTGTAATATGAAAGTGATATCATTAAAACGTTGATGTTGTTATATATTATGTGAAAATGATAATTATGAATATATCAAAATAAGAAAATTGAAATTAAGATTTATCCTTAACGCAAAGATTATTATGCAGATTTAGATTATATATTGCATAATAAGTATAAGGGATAAAATAAAAGAAAATGATAGAGAGCCTATAACTGAGGGGGAAAAGTTAATGTCTAAAAAGATAATAAGTATATTTATGAGTATAATAGTAGCAGCATCATTAGCAGGCTGTGGAAGCAGTATAAATGGAAAAATAGCAAGTTCTACAGACGGTGCTGAAATTATAGAAGGCAGTAATTCATCAGATGAAGAATTACAAGGTACATGGGCACAGAATTATACTCTAGATGAAACAAAGAAATTATATGAAGAGAAATTATCAAAGATGAAAGAAATAACTGATGGATTAGGTGTAAAGTATACTAATGATGAAGTTATTAAGAAAGAAGAAGATACTACAATAACAGATAACTCAATATATTTTGATAATGAAAATCCAGAAAACAATAAAATTGAAAGCATGTATTTTGGATTAAAGATATATGGTGAAAATCTTGAAGAAGGTGTAATAAGCTTAAAACTTACATTAAAGTTTGATGGTGAGAGTGCAGTGAAGAATAATGACCTTGATTTAGGAAAAACATCATTTGTAAAGTACATAGAAGCATTTACAGGACAATCTGATAGAGATTATTCAGACATAAACAAAGAAATATTAGAAAGACTTGCTAATGGAGAGTCGGAAATAAGGATAAATAACACAATTGATGGGCTAAATGAAGAAATATTAGCCTCAAATGATTGTATTTTTTATAAATTATCTACAAAAAAATATAAATTTGCAGATGCAGAAATGAGTATGGAATAGACCGTAAGGGGGAAGTTTTCTTGAAAAAAGACGATTTAAAAGAAAATGAAACAGAAATTAATACAGAAGAAAAAAAAGAGCATAATGTAGATCTTTCAAATGAAAGTGAAGATAATACAAATAATGAGCTTCAGGATTTAATAGAAGGACATGAAGAAAAGATTGATTCAGAAGATAACAGCAGACCATCATTTGGCACAGAAGTATTTGCAAATCTTTTAGATCAGTTAGTGATCCTTGCAAGTTCATCTCTTATATTGTTAATAGCAGACTTAGTAATGCGTATGTTTGGATATCAGTTTATAAGGGAAGCAGGAGTACTAGTGACAGTAGTCATGTGTGTATATTTTGTTATAAACTGTTTCTATACACAGCTAATGGAAAGAACAAAATTAAAAAATACTATTGCAAAGAGAATATTAAATCTATAAAATTATATACAATAAGATTAATGAGCAGATTGGTTTTACATAAGCAGGTTTTGTGTGAATACCAATCTGTTGTTCTGAGTATAGATAGTTTAAAATTTAAAATACTATAGATGAAAAAATAATGATTATAGGAGTAAATAATGAGAAGAGGAAGCGACTTACAAGTTAAAATAGAAAGATTACAATTTCCATCAACAGGAATAGGTCATGCAGAAGATAAAATAATATATGTAAAGAATGCATTTCCTGGGCAATTAGTAACAGGAAGAGTCAAAAAGAAAAGAGAACAATATGCTGAACTTAAATTACTTAATGTAGATGAGAAAGCAGAATATGAAATAGAAGCACCATGTCCACACTTTGGAGTATGTGGAGGATGTTCATCTCAAAGTCTTCCATATGAAAAGCAGTTAGAATTCCTAAGTGACGAAGTTAAGGCATTATTTGATGAAGCAGAAGTTCCAACTGGGGAGTTTTTAGGAATCCAAGGAAGTCCGACTCAATTCGAATATAGAAATAAGATGGAATTTACATTTGGTGATGAAGAAAAAGGAGCACCTCTTGGAGTAGGAATGCACATGAGAGGAAAGTCATTTGGAATAGTTACAGTTGATAATTGTAAACTTGTAGATGAAGATTACAGAAAGATAATCAGACTGACTGTAGAGTATTTCAGAGAACAAAACTTGCCATATTACAGAATAATGAAAGCTGAAGGATACCTAAGACATTTAGTAATAAGAAAAGCTAAGAATACTGGTGAACTTTTAGTTAACCTTGTTACAACAACTCAAATAGACTTTGATTTAAGTGATTATGTAAAACTATTAAGAGGTCAAAGCTATGATGGAAGATTAGTTTCAATAATACATACAGAAAATGATTCTAAATCAGATGCAGTAATACCTGAAAAAGTTAATGTACTTTATGGTAAAGACTACATAAGAGAAGAATTATTAGGATTAGAATTTAACATATCACCATTCTCATTCTTCCAGACTAACACAAAGGGAGCAGAACAGCTTTACTCAATGGTTAGAGATTTTATGGGAGACAGTGAAAACAAGGTAGTATTTGATCTTTACTGTGGAACAGGAACAATAGGTCAGATAGTAGCACCAAAAGCTAAAAAGGTTGTAGGTATAGAGCTTATAGAAGAAGCAGTAGAAGCAGCAAAAGAAAATGCTAAGCTTAACGGATTAGATAACTGTGAATTCCTGGCAGGTGATGTTGCTGAAATAATTAAGACAGTTAAAGATAAGCCAGATATAATAATCTTAGATCCACCAAGAAGCGGAGTACATCCAAAAGCTCTTGATTACGTAATAAAGTTCAATGCTCCAGAAATAATTTATGTTTCTTGTAATCCTAAGACTTTAGTTACTGACTTACAGGTATTAACTCAAAAAGGTTACAAAGTGGTTCAAACTAAGGTTAAGGATATGTTCCCTAACACACCTCATGCGGAGACTGTTGTGAAGCTAATTAAGGAATAGAGCCATTTATAAGGACTTTTTAAGGCGGAAAATTGCCGCCTGCCGCCCATTTGTCGACGTAATTTTTAATATGTTGACAAGTGGGCATTTTTTTACTGTTTTTGGAGTTTTATTTCTACTACATGGATTAATAAAAGATATTCAATTTATTTAGGTGTATGATTTAATTTAATGATAATGCTTTCGCAAATAAATTAGATAATAAAAATTCATAATAGTATAATATAAACTAATAGTATTATAAGTAAATTGTTTTAGAATCTAGAGTAGAGATGATTATATCAATACATATTATTGGTAAGAATTAAATAGAGAATTTTGTATAGTAAGAAGGAGAAAAATATGGTGATTGAAAAAGAATTAAGCTCACAGGATGTAGAAAAAATTTTAGAGGAACAAAAAAGATATTTTGATACTCAGGTTACAAAAGATCTGGATTTTCGTATTAAACAATTAAAAGTATTAAAAGCTGGTATTAAAAAATATGAAAAACAAATTATAGAAGCTCTTTATAAGGATCTTGGTAAACATGAAAATGAAGCTTATATGACTGAAGTTGGTTATGAATATCATAGTATTTCACAAATGATTAAGAACTTAAAAAAGTGGGCAAAACCAGAAAGAAAATCAACATCTATTATTTCAATGCCTGCAAAAAGCTATATTATAAGTGAGCCATATGGAGCAGTACTTATTATGTCACCGTATAATTATCCATTTCAACTATTGATAGAGCCACTTATTGGAGCAATTGCAGCAGGAAATACTGTAGTATTAAAGCCATCTGAAGCAGCTCCCAATATATCAAGAGTTGTAGGTAAAATGATAAACGATATTTTTGAAGAGAAGTATATAGCGTGTGTAGATGGGTCTATAGAAACAAATACATCATTAATAAATTCAAAATTTGATTATATATTTTTTACAGGAAGTGTTCAGGTAGGAAAAATAGTAATGCAGGCAGCAGCTAAAAACCTCATTCCAGTTACGCTTGAACTTGGGGGTAAGAGTCCTGTTATAGTAGATGAAAGTGCATACATTAAAGAAGCAGCAAGGAGAATTATATGGGGTAAAACTTTAAATGCAGGTCAGACTTGCATAGCTCCTGATTATGTACTTGTACATGAATCTGTAAAAGGTGAACTTATTAAAGAAATGAAGAGAGCAATCAGAGAATTCTTTGGTGATGATATTGAAAAGAGCAGTTCATTTGGACGTATAATTAATGATAAGCATTTTAATAGAATCAAAGCTATGATTGAAAAAGATAAAGATGGAATTGTGTTTGGTGGACATACTAATGAAAAAACAAGATATATTGAACCAACACTTATTGAAATATCTTCATGGAATGCAGCAACTATGGGGGAAGAAATATTTGGACCTGTCCTTCCAATCCTAACATATCATAATATTGATAATGCTATTGAAGATATTAATAAACTACCTAAACCACTTGCATTTTATTTATTTACTACTAATAGAAATGTAGAGAAAAAGACATTAAGTCAGATATCTTCAGGTAATGCATGTATAAATGATACTATATCTCATATAACAAATTCAAATCTTCCTTTTGGTGGAGTTGGAAATGCAGGAATGGGTGCATATCATGGGAAAGCAAGTTTTACTACATTTTCACATAGAAAAGGAGTTTTAAGAAAGCCTGCAAAAATTAATAATACTATTATATATCCACCATTTACTGAAAGACAATTAAATGTGATTAAGAGGTTTTTTAAATAGGTTAAACATAGCTGTAATTATAGTTATTGCTGCAATATCTATGATATATTATTACAGCATAAATAGAGCAGAGTTAACTATAAATAACTATAATATATTAAAAAGATTTTCAAAAATTGATTTATACTATTGTAAATAAAAATATTATATCTATAACAAATAAGATGTATCATTAGAATTTTTAAAATGATGCATCTTATTTATTATTACATATCAATTTAATGGTATTATGCAGAAGTTCCCTAATCATTTTCATAATCACTATGTTATAGGATTTATTGAAAGCGGAAAGAGGCATTTATCATGTAAAAATAAGGATTACATCATTGAGCCTGGAGATTTGATGTTATTTAATCCTAGAGATAATCATGCTTGTGAGCAGGTAGGAGGGTGGGCTTTAGATTATCGGTGCATAAATATTAAGGAAGAAGTAATGAAGGGATTAATTGATGAGATATGTGGAAAAGAATATCTGCCTGAATTTTTTCAAACAGTTGTATTTCATTGTGAATATGTGCCATTGCTGAAAGAGGTTCATGAACTTATAATAAAGGAAAGTGTCGATTTTGAAAAAGAAGAGAAACTTTTATTTTTAATAGAACCGTTAATAGATAAGTATGCAAATCTAATATGTGAAAGTTACCAGGATAATAATAAATTTATAACAAAAGTTTGTGATTTTATTGAGAAAAATTATTTTAAAGCTATTAAATTAGATGAACTAAGTGAAATTGCAGATATGAATAAATATTCTCTACTAAGAGCATTTACAAAAACAAGGGGGATAACACCTTATCAGTATCTTCAGACAATAAGGATAGATAAAGCAAAAGGATTTCTTGAGGATGGACAAGAGGTAATAGATGTTGCATTAAAAACAGGATTTACAGATCAGAGTCATTTCACAAATTTCTTTAAGAAGTTTATTGGCATAACTCCTGGACAATATCGTGATATATTCAAGGAACATTAGGGGGATTATATGAAGTCAGATAAAATATTAAATGGACACTTATCAGCATTGTTAACTATTATAATATGGGGGACAACCTTTATATCAACTAAGATACTTCTAAAGATTTTTAGTCCTGTTGAAATTTTATTTTTAAGATTTTCAATTGGATTTATTACTTTACTTATGGTATATCCTCATAAATTAAAGATTAAAGAAAAAAACAAGAAATATATTTTTTAAGTGCAGGATTATGTGGTGTTACACTATATTTCTTATTTGAAAATATAGCATTGATATATACTCAGGCATCTAATGTTGGAGTAATAATTTCTATTGCACCATTTTTCACAGCAATTTTAGTTCACTTAATTTTGAAAAATGAAGAATTAACTAAACAATTTATTATAGGTTTTATTGCAGCTATAATAGGGATAATACTAATAAGTTTTAATGGAAGTTTTATATTAAAAATGAATCCTATTGGAGATATATTAGCAATACTTGCAGCAATTATGTGGGCATTTTATTCTGTAATAACAAAGAAAATAAGTTCATTTGGATATAATGTTATTCAAACTACAAGAAGGATTTTCTTTTATGGTTTGTTATTTATGATACCAGTATTATTTGTATCAAAAATTGAAATACATTTGCAGGAATTTTATAATTTATCAGTAATATTTAATTTGGGATATCTTGGGTTTGGGGCATCGGCATTATGCTTTGTTACGTGGAATTTTTCGGTGAAAGTTTTATGCGCTGTAAAAACAAGTGTTTATATATATCTTGTTCCTGTTATTACAGTAGTAACATCTATAATAATTTTAAATGAAGAAATAACTATAGTATCAGCTTTTGGAATAGCACTTATCTTAACAGGTTTGATAATTTCAGAAAGAAAGTTTAATATTAAGAAGAAGGATGGATATAAGGGAAATGAAATATGTAATGATGATTGATGTTAACTAGCTTGATGGAAGTATTATGATACTAGGATAGAATAAAATATATAGTAGATTTTTAACACTCAGCAGAATGAACTGTCTCCTTTCAAGTAGACATAGGGCAGTTAAGAGAAAGGACTGAGTGTTTTATTATTGAGGCATAAATTTGACTTAATTAAAAAAAATTCTTAAAATATAGATAGTACGATTACAAAATGGGAATATATACATTAAATATATAGAGAAAAGGGTGAACAAAATGAAAAGGTTTATAAAAGTTAGTATAGCTATTATGCTTATGATTCCTGCACTTCTTATAGGATGTGGAAATTCATCAGTAAGCAACGATAGCAACAGTAAATCTATTACAGATGAAAGTACAGAAGACAATTCAATAGAATCTACAGAAAATTTACCTATAGCAACAATAGAAGTAGAAGGCTATGGGATAATAAAGGCAGAATTATATCCGGAAATAGCGCCTAATACAGTAAATAATTTTATTTATCTGGCAAACAGTGGATTTTATGATAATTTAACTTTCCACAGAGTTATTAAGGATTTCATGATTCAGGGAGGGGATCCTAATGGAAATGGAACAGGAGGACCTGGATATAGTATAGAAGGAGAATTCACATCAAACGGTATTGCGAATAGTTTAAAGCATACTGAAGGTGTATTGTCTATGGCAAGAGCACAGGATCCTAATAGTGCAGGAAGCCAGTTTTTTATTATGACAAAGGCAGCATCTCATCTTGATGGGGAGTATGCAAGCTTTGGAAAAGTGATAAATGGTATGGATGTTGTTCATGAAATAGAAAATGTTAAAACAGGTTCTAATGATAAACCAAAAGAGGATATTGTAATAAAGTCAATAAACGTAGATACAAAAGGTGTTGACTATTCAGAACCTGAAAAGAAATAAAACAAGAGAAATTGACAATGCAATTTAGTTGAGAATATGAAATATATAGAAGAGAATTGAGTTAATAAAAATAGCTCAATTCTTTTTGTTATATATAAGAATAATTTTACATAACTATTAATATAAGTA
>JAEWQX010000088.1 GCA_023399035.1 Bacillota bacterium
GTGAGATTTGATGTTATTATACCAGAATATAATCTTAATGCATGGGTTAATACTAATGTAAATTTGTCAAAGAATTTTGACAAAATAATAGAAAAAGATATTGATATATATAATGAAAAAACAAAAATAACATGCAGTAAGTTTGAAGCTGATGTGTTAGGAAGCTCAATTTATTTCAAAGAAGATGATTATAATGAGAATTATGATTATGACAATGAATATTCAAATTCTGATTCAACAATATTAATAAAATGTGATGGAAAATTATATGAATTTGAAGATAAAGATTATAATTATTATGGAGAAGGAAATGATGGCAGATATATATGCAGAAACCTGACATATGATACTATAAAAAATGCTGACAGTATAACGCTGATTCCTGTAATCTGCAATCTTAAAAATAAGGACGTAGATAAAATATATGAATCTATCATGTATGATGAGGATGAAAATAACACTGAAACAATTGATAATGTAACTTACCAAAAAGAATTCAAGTTTAATAATGGGCAAAATGGAAAGGTTACAAAAGTGAAAAGAGACGGCGAAAAAGTTAAGTTCTATATAAATACAGATTCAGAAAATAAGAGCATACTTATGGCATGCGGAATGTATGGATGGATTTCAGGCAGTGATGGAATGTATGGCAGGAATGCTGAAAAAGTAATCTATAAAGATCCTGACAATGAATATGGATATATCGTTGAATATGGAAATGTAGATGAGGATTCACAGCTGAATATGTGGATGCATGATACTATATTAGGGTATAGCAGCAGTTTTGAAATTGGACAGGAAGTTAATATAAAATAATAACATGGCAGAGCCATATATAAGGAGTGGATTTTAATGATAAATAAGAAATTAAGCAGAATTATAGGCCCTGCAGCAGGTGTTATGGTATTTATGATGTCAGTAGGAATAATGCCTGTACAAGCATATGCAGCAGAAACTATAAGTGTACAGAATGAAGCAGCATTACAAAACAGTGGAAACGTAAATTATGAAATAGAGCAGAACGGGGTAAAGCTTAAAGTAACAGATATTATTGGAACAAAGAATAAGATTAGGATTAATGCAGTTATTACAAGAGCAGATGGTTTTGGCGAGGATATTCATAGCCATAGAAATCTTGAATTAAGAATGTATATGGATAAGCAAGAAACAAATGGAGGCGGTTCATCATGGTCTTATCCTGATGAAAACACAATAGTAATAAGCGCAGAAGAAGAAAGCGAAAGTGGTTTTGCAGAAAAAGGAAATATAAGAGCTGATTTAGTAATTGGCGATTATGATTTTAACGGAAGCATTGTAATACCAGTAGATTTCACTGAAAGCTTCAAGCAGTATATGAAAAAGGATCTTGATATAAGCATTGACAAAGATAATAAAATAACTGGATTTGAAAGTGATGCAATTGGTACACGTATTATTGTATCACGAGTTATAGATGATTCGAGATATGGAATTTATTATGATGCAATGGATCCATATTTTATAATAAAAGCAGGAAACAAGATGTACACTGCAGCTAACATTGGAGGAGGAAGCTATAATGAATATGATGACTCATATACATGTTATTTTGAAGCAGAAGGCCTTACTTACAATGATATAAAAGACGAAGAAAATATAAGTTTTATACCTATACAATGTACTATGACATCTGATGAAATTGAAGAAAAATATAAAGACATCTCATACTATGAAAAATTATCAAAGGAATCAGTAGCATCTGATAACATAAAGTATAATAAGGAAATAGAATTTTCAGATGGAACAAAAGGTGAGATAAAAGCTGAAAGAAAAGATAATAAGATAAAAATATACTGCAGCTCGGATTCTGATAGTAAGAGCCTTCTTATGGCAGAAAGTTTAAATGGATTATTTACAGATGGCTCAGAAGATTACAGCAATTCTATATTCGAAGATGATAAAGTTATGTATAAAGATGAAAATACTGAAAATCAATATGTAGCAGAATTTAAGGATTCTTATCCTGAAATGATGTTTGAAACACATATGGATGTAATTTTATTAAGCAGTGATAAGTTTAAGATAGGCGATGAAATAAAAATTAAATAATTTAACTGATACTGGTTATTTAAAGAAGGTATCAGTATAGTCATAATGAAAATGGATAGCTATTAATATTATGTACATTCAGGAGCAGTACGGAGAAAAAAATTAAAGCGGATTTGTAAATAAATATAATTATAATAAAGAGCTCTGATTAAGTTCAGGGCTTTTGTTATATATGTATTTACATAATGCAAAACACTATAATATTATTACATATATAATAAAAATATACAAAATATAGCGGTTAGAAAAACCCAAGTAAATTTAATAAAATATAGAATGAAATAAACACTTATATATCAAGAGACAGGGGAAGAGATTCAGCTCAATAACCATGCACCAGCATTCATAAGTATTGTAAGGTGGTTCTGCTGAAAGCGATAAGGAGTGTTGAGAATTTGTGCTGCTTTTTAAAGCAGTGCTTTTTTATATTAATAAAAAATACTATAATGTATAAAAATGGAGTGTGCTATCATTTTAATTTAATGTACTAGACTTGTGCAGTAAATAGGAAAAATTTAAGCTGCTAGTCCTAATTTGGAAATAGTAGTCTCTAGACTTATCCCGTTATCTGCACATTCATGTGCAAAGGTAACTATTTTTACCAAATAGTTG
>JAEWQX010000106.1 GCA_023399035.1 Bacillota bacterium
ATTATGTAGAAGAATATGATGATGTACCTCCAAATAAGACATATGAGGAAATAGAAGAAAATGTAGTAGGAGAAATTTTAAAGAAAGCACCAAAGCCTATAAGTGTAGAACTTACAGCATACTGCAACGATGAACAATATTCAGGCAAGTGGGGCGGAACAACTACCATGGGTACAGAAACAAGATTAGGGGTAGTTGCAGCACCATCAAGCATATCATTGGGAAGTAAACTATATATACCAGATTTATCATATTATAAGAACGACGCTGTATTTAATGTTGAAGACAGAGGCGGAGCTGTCAAGATGAAAGATGATGGAACATATATAATAGATGTATGGTTTCCTACTCATGAACAGGTTGAACAGTTCGGAAGAGTACGTACTACAGCGTACATATTAGAATAATATTGTTTTGTTTAAACGTTTAAAGCTGAATGCATTTTGTATTCAGCTTTAAATTATTTAAGATACTTTTATATTAAATGAATAATTTAATTATAATATATAAAAACTAAACTATAATTAAATCATTTAGGAGGTGAGTTTTTGCTGAATTATAATTTAGTTTCAGCAAAATAATCATGAGAAAGATTATAAAGTGTTTTTGTTATAACTTTATAAGCATTATGCTTTTGTGTATTTTTTCTATTAATGCGTATGCAGTTAATGATGCACAGACTAAAGAATTTATGAATAATCATTCAGAAATATTAAAATCAATAAAAGAATGCAGTGAATGCATAAATAAAAAAGGTGATATAAGAATGGATTTTCTGGAGGAAATTATTCATTTTAATGATATTCAGATTTGTATGGCAGAAAATATAATTAAGTACACTGATAGCAAGGATATAAGAAATGTTGCAAAAAATCTTATTAAAAATTCAATGGAATGTACTACAGAGCTTAATGAAATTTTATACAATATAAGCAAAAATCCTTCAGTTGATAAGGAATTAGAAGAAAAATATATAAATGATTATGTTAAACTATATAATAATATGATTTTGAATCTGCAATGTGGAAGGGAAAATGAAAGTATAGAAAAAATATTTATAAAAGCATCAATAAAACAGCATGAAGCTTTGATTGACCTTACAGATATCTTTCAAAAATATAGTGATGATGAAAAGCTTCTGGGAACAAGTAAGGATATAAAGAACAAAAATTTAAAGGAAATCAAAAAACTAAAAAATTTAAATAAAAAATACAGCTAGTTATTTCAATTTAATTATGCTGATTTAACACATATTTTACATGAACACTCCAAAGTTTTGATTTTATAGAGTCAGGGAGCGTTTTTTTATGAAATAAATAATAAAAGTGGTAAATATGAGGCTTTTATATATTTCACTTATTATATATAAAATGATATAATTTCTCTATAAATAATTCGGAGGGATATTATGATTAAAGATTTAGTTGAAAGAAATAGATCTTATAGAAGATTTTATGAAGAAAAGAAAATAAGTGAAGATATATTAAGTGAATTAGTAGATTTAGCAAGATTATCGCCCTGCGGTAGAAATATTCAGGGACTCCGATATATTCTGAGCTGTACAGATGAAACTAATGAGAAGATATTTAATAATTTATTCTGGGCAGGATATTTAAAGGAATGGAATGGACCTATCAAAGGTGAAAGGCCATCAGCTTATATTATAATGCTTGAAGATACAACATTAGGACCTGTAGCAAAACAGGATCAGGGAATAGCTGCTCAAAGCATGCTGTTAGGTGCAGTTGAAAAATCTCTTGGAGGATGTATTGTAGCAAACATAAATAGCAAAGATCTCAGAAGTGAATTAAATATTGATGATAAATATGAAATAGACCTTGTAATTGCTTTAGGATATCCAAAAGAAGAAGTGGTGGTGGATGAAGTTGGAAAAGATGGAAGTATAAAATATTGGAGAGATGAAAAAGAAGTGCATCATGTACCTAAGAGATCCCTTGATGATTTAATTATTTAATTATTTATTCAATAAAAACTTATAAATATAAAATAGCAATATATAGTTGCTTTTTTAAGACTATACTTATGCAAAGGATGAAGATTATGGAGAAAAATTTAACACAAGCAAAGTCAATACAGATATTATTTGATATGGTCCCATATATAAACACTTTTTTTGATGAAGATGTTTTAATATTTATTTCAGACCTTGAAAAAATATTATATTATCAGCCATCAAAAGAAATAGATACTAAGACAAAAGTAGGGGAACCTCTATTAAAAGGAGGTGCACATGAAAGAGCACTGAAGACAGGTAAAATTATAGTAGAAGATGTGCCAAAGGAACTTTTAGGGACTCCATTTAAAAGCTATATTGTACCATTAAAAGAAAATGGCAAGGTAGTAGGAGGTATTTCAATAGGAAAGAGTGTATCTAAGAGACAAGCTGTTATTGCTGTAATAAATGATATGGTACAAGCATTATCTACTATGTCAGGAAGCATGGACAATATTTTTTCGGGAGTTGAAGAACTTTCAAAAGTAAATGAAGGAGTTATGGAAAAATCAAGAGAAGCAACTATGAAAGCTAAGGATACAGATGAAATTGTAAACTTCATAAAAGGTGTATCATCTCAGACAAATCTCTTAGGGCTAAATGCTTCAATTGAAGCAGCAAGAGCTGGAGAGCATGGAAGAGGATTCAATGTAGTAGCAAGTGAAATAAGAAAATTATCTACATCATCAAATGAATCAATAGGCAAGATTGATGAGATAATAAAGAATATTTCATCATCAATAGAAAGCATAAATACAGAAATTCAGAAAGTAAATTTAATATCAGGTGTTCAAAATGATGCTTTAAAAGAAATGAATGAAGCTGTCATACATCTTAATGAAACAGCAAAGTTTCTTGATAAGCTGGCTTTAGATCTTTAAATTAAATATATTACAAAATAAATCTGCTAAAGTTATGATTATACTATTTATTCTTGATTTTAGTAGATTTTTTATGTATCAATGTATCATTTGTGGCTAAAATACTAATATATTCATAGAATAATTATGTATATGGAGATGTATGAAGTGAGAGATTTGGAATTTACTAAAAATGAAAAAACAGAACTTATTTATGATATTATAGCAGGAATTTTAGCGGTAATTGCTATATTGATTGTAATGATGGAATTATCAAATTCCTTTACAGAAAAAGAATTATATTATATACATATTATCGATAATATATTGTATTTTACATTTACTGCAGATTACTTTATAAGGTTTATTGTTTCAAAAAATAAAAAGACTTTTTTCATATATAATATTATTGATTTTATAGCAATACTTCCATTTGGATTTTTTAATTCATTTAAATATGGGCGTGTTTTAAAGCTTGCAAGAGTAGTAACATACTTATTAAGGCTTATAGATGATGTCAAGGAAATTGTGTTTACTAATAATTTTATATATGCACTTGGTATTACTACTGTAATAACAATAGCAGGTTCAATAGGTATATATTTTTTGGAAGCTAATATTAATAATGGCATAAATGATTATGGAGATGCATTATGGTGGAGCATAGTAACAGTTTCAACGGTGGGATATGGTGATATATCTGTAGTAACGAGATGGGGGAGGATTGTTGCATGCATATTAATGGTTACTGGTGTGGGTTTTTTAGGTATGCTTACAAGCACAATATCTACATTTTTTTTCAATAAGCATGCTCAAAATTTGATTAATGAATATTCAAATGATGATGAAAGTGAAATTTTGGATCTTTCAAAGTTGTCAGAAGAAAATAAGAAAAATATTATCAGTTACTATAATTATTTATGTTTTAAGGATAGAATATAAACTTTAATATGAGTATACATTTTATTATGTCTATATTATACTATATTAGTGGAATAGAGTAGAATAAGGGAATATAGTACAGACATATTGAAAGGTGGTGAATTTAGTAAGGAAAACAGATATATGCTCCTTACTAAGATTACTTATGAAAAAACCAGAACTTTTAGCCCCTGCAGGAAACTTAGAAAAACTTAAAACAGCTATAACTTTTGGTGCAGATGCTGTTTATTTAGGTGGAAGCAAGTTAAACCTGAGGGCTTTTGCAGATAATTTTACTACTGAACAGTTAAAAGAAGGTGTTGAATTTGCACATGCACGTGGTAAGAAGGTTTATGTAACATTAAATATAATACCTCACGACAGTGATTTAACAGGAATAGAGGATTATTTAAGAGAACTTTATGAATTAAAGGTTGATGCAGTTCTTGTTGCAGATCCAGGGATGATGACAATTGTTAAAAATACAGTGCCTGATCTTGAAATACATTTAAGTACGCAGGCAAACTGCTTAAATTATGAGGCGGCTAAATTCTGGCATAAGATGGGTATTAAAAGAGTTGTTACAGCTCGTGAAATGTCTTATGAAGAATTAAAGGAATTAAGAAGAGAACTTCCAGATACATGCGAAATAGAAGCATTTGTTCATGGTGCAATGTGTATGGGATTCTCAGGAAAATGTATGCTTTCAAATTATCTAACGGGAAGAGATTCAAATAGAGGAGCATGTGCTCAGCCATGCAGATATAAATATCATTTATATGAAGAAGATGAGCATGGTGAAATGCATGAAATATCAAATAATATTGATATACTGGATGAAAACACAAATTTCTGTAAAGATCCATCACAAAAGATAAAAGTTGTAGATGATGAAAGCAAAATAGAAATAGAGCCACATGGAGTTCATTTAATGAATTCAAAAGATTTATGTATGATTGAACATATTCCAGAACTTATGGAATGTGGGATAGATTCTTTAAAGATTGAAGGAAGAATGAAGAGCGTGTACTATGTTGCATCTGTGGTAAAAGCTTACAGACAAGCAATAGATACATATATAAAGGATCCAGAAAATTATAAGTTTGATCCTGAATGGATGGATTATCTACTAAAGCCAAGTCATAGACCATTTACAACAGGTTTTTATTTTGACGATGAAGTAAAGCAGACATACGGAAGTGCAACGTACATCCAAAGTTATGATATAGTAGGTGTTGTAAAGGAATATGATGCAGAAAATAAAATCGCAACAATAACTCAGAAAAACAAGGTTTTAAATGGAGTAGATGTTGAAGTTTTAGAAATCAAAGGCGAAAATAAAATAATAAACTTAAAGGATATGAGAAGAAAGCAGGATGGTGAAAGCATAGAAAGTGCAAATGTACCTCAGATGATCTTTACTATTCAGTGTGATGAAGAACTTAAACCTGGAGATATATTAATAAAAAGCAAAAAATAGCTTTACGATTCAGATAAGAAACAGCAGGAGAAAATGGGGATTTTCCTGCTGTTTTTATTATAATATTTGTTTATAAGAAACTTATATTAATTAATCTGGTAATAAGGTGCAGAAAATATATTCTCATAAGCTTTATGAAAATAATAATATCCGTGATTTCTGATTATACTATAACTGTGATTTTATGAATACTAAGAATATTTATGTGTAATCATTGAAAGGAGATTATAATTATGGAAAGAACACACTATATGGTAGATGGTATTGCTAATGAAAATATGAAGACACAGATAAAAAATGCACTTAAAAAATTAGATGGTGTAGATAATGTATGTGTAGACATGGCTAGAGGAAGTGTTGAAGTTATATATAATAGTCCAGCAAATCCAATTGAAATAAAGAAATGTATTGAAAATACAGGTCATCCTGTATACTAGAATTTAAAAATAAAATTCCTTCAGATAGAGTATAATCTCATCTGAAGGAATTTATTTTTTTAGTAAATATAAAGCTGAAAAAATATATACTTCACTAATCCTGAATTACTTTAACATAAAATGTCCTATTTCTAGGGTTGTCGAATTCACAGAAATATACGTCCTGCCAGGTGCTTAGAATAAGTTTTCCATTATTTAAAATCAATGTTTGTAAAGCTCTAAGACATGATGATTTTAAGTGGGTATGTGAATTTCTTTCGAAATGCCTGTAGTTTGGATCGTGAGAAGAATAAAAAATATTCATTGATTGAGATTATATATAGTTAGTAAATAAAGTTCGAAAAGTTGGAGGAAATTAAAATCAAATATAGAATAATATAGTGTGCAAAATATAAAAGAAAGGGGGATGTTTTAAATATGAGAACAGAAAAAAATATTAGCGGTGGATATTATATAAAGACCTTCACGTTATTTTTATTTAGCTTGAGCATTATATGCTTTGGCTTATGTTTTAACTACAAAATAGCATATGCTGGAACTCTTAAAGCTGATGAAAGCAGAGTAGAAAATTCATCGGATAATAATTATACTTTAACATTAATTGAAAGAGGAAATATTAAAGAGAAGATAAGGGGCTCTGATATAGGTCTAAGAACAATAAATGGAATCACTTTTGATGATAATTTATTAAGAAATTCAATTAATAAACTCAGATGTCTTGATCAAAATAATGTTATAGAATCAAAAAATGCAAAGCTTGATTATGTTGGAGGTCAGTATGTAATAAGAAAAGAAATTTATGGAACTGACATTGATAGCAATATTTTATACACTAATATAGTGAATGCTATAAAAAGTGGACAAACTAAGCTTGATTTGAATTCTATAAACTGCTATAAAGATCCTAAATATTTATCCACTTCACAAGCTGTTATAAATGCGCAGAGTACACTTAATAAGTATGTTTCTTCAAGAATATCATATAATTATGGAGCTGATGGAAAAGTACTTGATGGAGATACTATAAAAGACTGGATTTATATCAATGGTGAGTATGAAATAACTATTCTCGAAGGAAAAGTAAGAGAATATGTTAATTCTATAGCTGATAATTATAGTTCTGAATTGGGGTACTCAATACCTGTTTCAGGAGGAAAGAGTGGCAATAATCATAGCTGGATTGTTGACAGGCAAGCAGAAACAGCAGCATTAATAGAAAATATTAAAAATGGACAGCAAATAAGTAAAAATCCTGCTTTTGTTCAGAATTCATATGGAAGCTATTTCAGCAGTTTAGGTGATACATTTGTAGAAGTTGACTTAGGAGACCAGTATTTATGGTTCTATAAAAATGGATATGTAGTTGCAGAAGGAAATATAGTAAGCGGTAATATGAGTGCATCTGGATGTGCTACACCTGCAGGAGTATACTCATTACAAAGACGACAGAAAGATACTGTTTTAGTAGGGCCTGATTACCAGTCACCAGTTTCATTCTGGATGCCTTTCATAGGAAACAGCATTGGTCTTCATGATGCAAGCTGGAGATGGAATTTTGGTGGAGATATATATAAGACTAATGGATCTCATGGATGTGTTAATCTTCCATACTCATTAGCAGAATCAATTTATAATAATATAAGTGTGGGAACACCTGTAATCTGTTATTATTAAGGATGATAAAATAAAAAGTACACTTGTGAAATTGTTAAACAAGTGTACTTTTTTATGTTGAAATCTGAAATAAAATATTTTTTACAGCATATTTAAAATGTAAATTAACTGCTGAAGATGATGTGCTAGATTTTCTGTAAAAATCCCCAGATAAATAGAAATAATAGGGCAGCTATGAATGATACAAAAACTAATATACATGTAGATTTTCCAATAAATTTGGTAGTTTTCTGTCCATAAGCATAATTCATGGTTGATGAATTTACATTTCCGTCCTTATCAAATAAAACTCTGACTTTTTCATCTCTTGCCATATAGTTATTATCAACAGGAATTATTTCTAGATTATCACAATCCATATGACATTTTTCACAATATGCTCTTATTTTACTTTCAACTTCATTATTCATAGAATTTATCAACCTCTAATATGGAATTTACTTGTAATAGTATATGAATCATTATACCATTAAAGAAATATTTTTTGGAATAATAAGAATTTGTATTAATAAAATACGCATAATGGTAAGGGCAAATTACATAATATTAGTTTTGATCTGTATATAATTATTAAAGTATTAAAAAAACAAATGTAAACGTAATAAAAATAAAGTATATAAAACTAAAAATTGACATATAAGTAATTGAGTGGTAATATTTAGTTGTCATTATAAGGAAATGTAATTGACGATAGGGACTAGGCATTGTCGGATTACATAATATTTATTATACAATTGGGGGATGGAAAAAATGAACGGTTTATTAATGATTGGAGTAGCTATTGTTGTTCTAGGCTCTGCTTATTTAATATATGGCAGATGGCTGGCTAATACATGGGGCATAGATCCAAAAGCAAAGACACCAGCATATACAAAGGAGGATGGTGAAGACTTTATACCAACACCTAAAGGAGTAGTATTTTCCCATCAATTCTCATCAATAGCAGGTGCAGGCCCTGTAACTGGACCAATACTTGCATCAGTATTTGGATGGGTACCGGTATTATTATGGGTATTAATCGGAGGAGTATTCTTCGGAGCAGTACATGATTTTGGTGCTTTATATGCATCAGTAAAAAATGAAGGTAAATCAATTGGAGCTATTATTGAAAAATATATAGGCAAGAGCGGAAGAAAGTTATTTTTCTTATTTGCATGGATTTTTTCATTACTAGTTATTGCAGCATTTGCTGATATGGTTGCAAATACATTCAATGGATTTAATGCTGATGGTTCACAGAATGCACCTAATGCAGCAGCAGCATCAATTTCTATGTTATTTATAGTTGTAGCAATGGTATTTGGATTATTTATTAAATATAAGAAACCTAGTCAGGGACTTCAGTTTGGAATTGGAGTTGTACTTTTAATTGCAATGCTTGCAGCTGGAATTGCATGTCCTATATTCTTAGGAAAGAGTTCATGGCTTGCAGTAATCTTTGTATATCTTTTCTTGGCAGCAATAATGCCAATGTGGCTTTTAATGCAGCCAAGAGATTATCTAAGCACATTCTTATTAATAGGTATGATTGTTGGAGCAGTACTTGGAATAGTAGTTGCAAATCCTGCAATGAGTCTTCCAGCTTTCTCAGGATTTGAAGTTAATGGAAGTATGATGTTCCCTACATTATTTGTAACAATAGCATGCGGTGCTGTTTCAGGATTCCACAGCCTTGTATCATCAGAAACTTCATCTAAGCAGGTTAAAAATGAACAGGATATGCTTCCAATAGGATTTGGAGCTATGCTTATTGAATCATTGCTTGGAGTTATAGCATTAGTTGTTGTTGGATATGCAGCAAAAGGTGGGGCTATGCCAAAGGGAACTCCATTTGCAATATTTGCTGGAAATGTAGCAGGTTTCTTATCATTGCTTGGAATACCAGAATATGTAGCAACATGTATTATGACAATGTGTGTTTCAGCACTAGCATTGACATCACTAGATTCAGTTGCAAGAATAGGACGTATGTCATTCCAGGAATTCTTCATGACAGATACATTAGACAGTAATAAAGAAATGTCTGGATTCACAAAGCTTATGACTAATAAGTATTTTGCAACTATACTTACACTTTCGGTAGGAGCACTTTTATCCCTAGGAGGATACAACAATGTATGGCCATTATTCGGTGCGGCAAATCAGTTGCTTTCAGCATTAGTACTTATTGCACTTGCAGTATTCTTAAAGACTACAAACAGAAAGGGATTCATGCTTTGGGGACCAATGGTAATGATGCTATGTGTAACATTTACAGCATTAGCTCAGGCATTAATCAAGATATTTAAGAAATTATTTGTAAGCGGAGATTTTGTATTCCTTACAGATGGATTGCAGCTATTATTTGCAATATTATTAATAGGACTTGGATTTATGGTTGCAGTTTCATGTTTCAAAAAATTATTTGGTAAAAATGATGATAATGTAATGAAAGCAAATGCTTAGTCATAAGATAAAAATTAAAATATAGAAATACAAAGCCTAGGAAAGTTATGTTCCCGGGCTTTGTATTTTTACATGTGAAGATAGTGTAATCATGTATAAAGATGAAAATGCTGAAAATCAGTATATTGTTCAGTTTAATGATTCTTATCCTGATAAAACTTTCGAAGTACATTTTGACAGTATTATTTTAAATAGTGATAAATTTGGAATAGGAAGCGAAATAGCTGTAAGATAGAATAAAGAAAAATAATGAAGACAAACCATATATCAAATTACTCATATGGCTTGTCTTTGTTTTACATAGAAATAATATTTTTTTATTTATCTTTTTATATAAGAATACACTTTTATTCATGCATTCCAATAAGCTTATCGTTATGTAATATATGACCAGTAAGCCATTGGTTTAAGAATTCGAGTATTTTTAATATATATTCATCAGGGTCTTTATCTATAACTCTGTAATCAACTTCTTCAAGCTTTTTTAAAAAAGCATCATGCTCTATTTTTTGTGTGAAACGTCTTTTATAGTTGATACTATCCATGTATTCTTCCTCTGATTTAAAATGAAAAACAGTATAATCTTTCAATTCATCAATCAAGTCTATAACTTTATCAAATTTATCTATTGTAAAATCATTTTTTAATAGATTATAAGCTTCATCAGCTATTTCAAATAATCTTGAATGTTGTTCATCAATAAAATCAATTCCTGTTTTAAATTCATCTTTCATTTCGTACATAATATTACCTCCAATAAAATAATTACTAATAGAACTATTATACACTAGTCATTGAAATTTGTTTATAATACTTTTAAACTTAAAGTGGAATAATAAAAATAAACTATATATAATATAAATTTTTATAATAATTATGTAAAGGAAGATATGTTATGGATTTAAATTGGAGTTTAAAAGAAATATATAATTCATTTGAAAGTGATGAATTTAAAACAGATTTAGAGACTATTGATATTGTTATTAAAGATATCAATATGTGGGTGGATTTTTTAATTGAGGATAAGGAACATGAAGTTGAGAATCTTGAAAATTATATAAAGAAGTTTACTTTATTCAATGATTTGAGAGATAAATTATCTATGTATATAAATCTTAAGCTTAGTGTAAACACTCAAGACAAGCTAGGATTAAAATATAGTGATATCCTTGAAAATAAATTAACTAAAATAGTTGAGAGCAGTACAAAAATAGAAAGATATATAAGCAGTATAGAAGATATTGATCAATGTATAAATAAATCTGTATATTTAAAAAATCACGCATATATATTGAAGGAAATTGTTAAAAAGAGCACATATCTGTTAAGTGAAAAAGAAGAAAATATAATTGCAAGTATGAAGAACAGTGGCTCAAACGCATGGATTAAATTAAAGGATAATTTGATTTCAACACTTATGGTTGATGTTGTAAAGGATGGAGAAAATATAAAGCTTCCATTAACTGTTGTATTAAACATGGCATATGACAAAGACGAAAAAGTAAGGAAGCAGGCTTATGAAGATGAAATAAATTCATATAAGAAAGTAGAGGAAGGTGTTGCAGCTGCCTTAAATGGGATAAAGGGAGAAGTGATAACAGTATGCGATTTCAGAGGGTTTAAGTCGCCACTTGATGAAAGTCTTTTAAAATCAAGAATGGATAAGAAAACTCTTGATGTAATGTTTCAGGCTATGAAAGAAAGTTTTCCTGTATTTAGAAAATATCTTAAGAGAAAGGGAGAAATGCTTGGACATAATAATGGACTTCCTTTTTATGATCTTTATGCGCCAGTTTCAGAGTGCAGCATGAAATTTACTTATGAAGAAGCAGTAGATTTTGTTGAAAAGAATTTTAGGACTTTCAGTGATAAGCTTGGAGATTATGTTTTAAAAGCTGTAAATAATAACTGGATAGATGTTATGCCTAAAGAAGGGAAGGTTGGCGGAGCATTTTGTGAAAATCTTCATTTTATTGGTCAAAGCAGATTTTTATTGAATTTTGGTGGAAGTTTCAGTGATGTTGTTACATTAGCACATGAACTTGGACATGGATTTCATGGAGAATGCTTAAATAATGAAAGTACATTAAACTCATACTATCCAATGCCTATTGCAGAAACAGCTTCAACATTCTGTGAAACAATTATAAAAAGAGCAGCACTTGAAAAGGCAGATAAAGATGAAGCACTTGCTATACTTGAAGCAGAAATCAGTGACTGTACGCAGGTAATTGTCGATATTTATTCAAGATTTATATTTGAGAATAACTTATTTGAAAAACGAAAAGAAAGTGCACTTACAGTAGATGAAATTAAAGAGCTTATGATAAATGCTCAAAAGGAATCCTATGGTGATGGTCTGGATCAAAATTATCTTCATCCATATATGTGGACATGGAAACCTCACTACTATGATCCAGAATATAATTATTATAATTTTCCTTATGCATTTGGACTTTTATTTGCAAGAGGATTATATAAAAAATATATGGACTGCAGAGATGGATTTGCAGAAGAATATGAAAAGCTGCTAAGCATTACTGGAAAGAACGACCTTGAAGATATAACAAAGGTAATAGGGATAGATATAACTAAAAAGGATTTCTGGGAATCATCTTTAAAATCAATTGAAGAAGATATTGAATTATTTTTGAAATTAAGTGATGAGTAATACCTGGAAGAAAGAATGATATATGATGATAATAGAATCAATGGATATTAATATTTTAAATTACATTCAGGATAATATTAGAAATCCAATACTTGATAGGATTATGCCTTTTATAACGTCTCTTGGGAATATGTCTTTTATATGGATTATATCTGGAGTTGTATTGATATGTGTCAAGAAGTACAGGAAATATGAATATATGTTGTTTTTGTCACTTATTCTATGTGCTTTAATCGGCAACATTACATTAAAACCTATGATTGCACGTATCAGACCATTTGATACATATCCATTGATTGATGGACTGCTTATAAAAGCACCTACTGATTATTCATTTCCATCAGGACACACAATGTGTTCCTTTGCACCTTCAGTAGTATTATTTTATTTTAATAAGAAGATAGGTATGGGAGCTTTTCTGCTAAGTGTTTTAATTGCTTTTTCACGATTATACCTATATGTTCATTATCCATCAGATGTTTTTGCAGGAATGGTTATAGGTATAGCTAATGGGATTGCCTCAATAAATATAATAAAAAGCTTTACCAAAAAATGTAAAATATGATATTATATTATAGTATGAGTTATAAAGTTTAAATTTATATAGGGTAAAATGAGAATGTTTGAGGAGAGGGATAATATGGTCAGATTAAAGTATCCAGCAATTTATACTGATAATCTTGGGTGTGATAAATGCGTCGTTTATTTTAATGATAAAAACCTTGTTTTGAAAGTTAGAGGATTCAGTTTTTTCAGTGAAGAGTATGATTTTGATTTTTATTGTGATGATATCAGTGAGGTTAAGAAGTATTTTTATTTAAAAGATAACGAGCTTATAAATTATTGTTTAGATATAAGAGTAAAGATACCTATAATATACAACGGTAAAGAACATATAGAAAAGGCAATTTTAAGAATTGAGAGACAGAAGAATTCTTATACTAATAAACTGATAATAGATAAGAAAGAAGATCAATATACTGCAACAGGATTTGATTTTAAGAATCTTATGTATAATTTTAAAAAAAGCCTTCCAAGTGGATATGACTTAAATACCAGATATATTTTAAGTTCATAATGGTAACAAATAATTAATATTTATTACTAGAAAATATTATAGAAATAAATCTAAAAATATTATATAATATTTTTGAATATTAGCATTAGGAGGGAGATTAATGTCATATAATATAATAGATATTATAGAGAAGACTATAAAAATTGAAGAAAAAAGGATATTAATGATAAACAAACTTATTGATGAAAATAAAAATCTCCCGACTATAAACTTATTAGGTAAGGTTTTTGAGAAAGAAAGCCAGAAGATGATTAATTATTATATAGATATAAAAGAAGAGATTAGTCATTCAGAGCTTGAGGAGATAGATTTTCGGACATATGATAAGATATCCTTTTTAATAAATGAATTTTGCAATAAAATGTATATGACTGCAGTAGATACACCTAAGGAATATGTTCATCAGGCATTTAGTATAGCAAGTGATGAGCTTGCTCTGTTTATTGATATTCAGGGAAGGCTTGTTAATAATTCTAATAATACATGTGGAATAACATATGATATTCTATCTAAGATAATATTAAGATTAGAACATCAGGTAGAAATGATTAAAAAAGTGTTATAAAAATATGTTGAAAAATTAAAATATTAAATTAAAAATGAAAAAAGTATTGTAAAATCGTATTAATGACTTTAAAATATAAATAGAATTAATAACGCAAAGGAGCGTATCAATAATTTAGTATTATTTGATATGCTCTTTTTGATTAATATGAATATATTTTTAAGAAATAGAGGGGATAGTATGGATAAAATAGATTACAAGATTATAGAGCTGCTTCAGGAAAATGCCAGATATCCATTAAAGCATCTTGCGGAAGAAGTATTTTTATCAACACCAGCAGTTTCGGCACGTATTGAAAAATTAGAGGAGGCAGGAGTTATTACAGGATATTCTGCACAGCTTGATTTACTTAAGCTAGGCTATAATATAAAAGCTTTTATCAACCTAGAAATGTCTCCAAAGCAAAAGGTAGAGTTTTATCCATTTATAGCTGCATGTCCAAATGTACTTGAATGTAACTGTGTCACAGGAAAATATTCTATGCTCATAAAAGTTGCTTATCATACAACACTTGAACTTGATGCATTTATAGGTGAACTGCAGAAATTTGGAAATACTGAAACACAGATAGTCTTTTCAACAGCTGTTGAACATAGAGGAATAAGTTTAAAAGCAGAATGTGAATAATAACTTAATGTATAATATATGAGTTGTATTAATACATTTATAAAAAGAATTGTAAGAATTAAGCTGATAAATCATTATTTATTGGTATAAAAATAAAAAGGTCAGGAATAGACAGGCAATAAATATTAAGGTATTGAAATGATTAATAAGATAAAAAATATTTTTAAATTCCTTTTTCAGATGCTAGAAATTGATATCGTCAGAATAGTTATTTTTTCTATAATTACAGTATTATTTTTAATTGCTTTTGTACATAGAATTAGTCTATGAATTATCAAGGGAGATCTTGGATGAAGTAATAAAACAGCAACTTGTCTCATAAACTTATATTAGTAAAATATTGACTAATGGTCTGCTTAAAAATAATTGATACAAATTAGATTATTATGTCAAATTAATAATAAGGAGGAGATATTGTGACTGAGTATGAAGAAAAGCTTAATGAAAATAAGAACATAATACTGAGGAACATCCAACAAGGGAAGCAGGCAGGAGTAAATAAGGTATCAGCTGTATTTGCAGTAAGCAAGCGTGATGAATTAAGAAAGAATATGGTTACAGATTTAGCTGTATGGCTCATAACAAGCGGATATAAAGTTTCTTTAAAAGAAGGGGAATTAGAAATATTAACTATAGAATGGGAATGAGTCAGATTTAATTAACATATTGGATTGAAAATATTATTAGTCTTTGTATATCTTACATAAACTGAGGAGATATACTATTACACTTAGTTATTGATATTAAGAGGCAGTTTTATTGGAAACAATAAAACTGCCTTTTAAATTTATATTGAAAATTCCTAAGTATTTCTGAATTTAATAGACTTTTATATATATCTATATTTCAGAAATATACAATATGTATTTTAAGATAGTATAATGTAATTAATTATATTATTATTGTGAAATGCATATTATCAGCATATACTATAAAGGATAAAATGATAATAAGATAATTTTTGAATATAATATTTAAATGAATTGCTGTTTCAGGAGGAAATATTTATGGATGAAAGATATGATATAGCTATTGTAGGAAGTGGTCCTGCAGGACTTTCAGCAGCGTTAAATGCTAAAATAAGAAAAAAGAAATTTATTCTTTTTGGAAATGATGAATTGAGCGGAAAATTAGTTAAAGCTCAGAAAATAAATAATTATCTTGGCTTTTTTGGTATGAGCGGCCGTGAGATAAAAGAGCAGTTTGAAAATCATATAAAATCAATGGATATAGAAATTACAAATGAGAGAATTAACAATATATATTCAATGGGTGATTATTTTGCATTGATGGCAAATGACAAGGCATATGAAGCAAAGACTGTAATTCTTGCTACAGGAGTAAACTTTGGAAAGCCGTTTGAAGGAGAAGAAAGACTGCTTGGGAGAGGTGTAGGATACTGTGCAACATGTGATGCGCCCTTATATAAAAACAAGGTGGTTACAATCATTGCATATAATAAAAAGGAAGAAAGCGAGGCTGATTTTGTAGCTTCTATTGCTTCAAAGGTTTACTATATACCTATGTATTCTGAAAATGTTGAGGTAGATTCAAGAATAGAAGTTGTTAAGGGAGTGCCTTTAAAAATAGAGGGAGAAAACAGTGTGAAAAAGCTTATTCTTAAGGATAGGGAAATTGAAACTGATGGATTATTTATATTGAGAGAAAGTGTATCACCAGGTCAGCTTGTTCCAGGATTGAAGGTTGTTGATAACCATGTTGAAGTTGACAGGCTGATGAAGACTAATTTAAGTGGATGTTTTGCAGCAGGAGATATAGTAGGAGTGCCATATCAATATATTAAAGCTGCTGGTGAAGGTAATATAGCAGCACTTTCAGCAGTATCATATTTAGATAATATGGTCAAAAAGCAGAATATATAAATAACATAAAAATTAAGCTATAATTTAGAACTGTACATATTGTAAAAAGACATTATGTGCAGTTTTTTTATTATTGAATTTATTAGAATAAATTTTATTTATTTGATAGTAAATTTTAAGAGAAAATTAAAGTTTAATAAGAGATTATATATTATATTAAGTTATATTAGATAAATGAATGTTATTATGCTAATATAGAATTAATGATAGATAATATAATTTGTGGAGATAACTATGGAAAGAGATAATTATATTTTAAGTATAATCAATGAAATAATAGATATATTACAAAAAAATGATTATACACGTGAAAGATACTCTAATGATGTTGAATGGCTTAATGAAAAAGCAAAGTTTATCAGAAGGAATATTGTACGTGTAGCTATTATGGGAATAACCAGCAGTGGAAAGTCAACTCTGGTTAATGCACTTCTTCAAGAAAAGCTGCTGCCTGTAGCAATTAAGCCAAGTTCAAGTATAATTATTACATGTTCTAAAGGAAGTGTGAGACAGGCTACTATATATTTCAATGATAAGAATCCATTAATATTAAGGGGACAGGAATTAAATGAAGAAAATATAGGAAAATACTGCGATGAAAGCAGAAATCCTGATAATGAACTTGAAGTATCTCAGATAGACATAACAAGTCCATTATTTATGCTGGATGAAAATATACATATTATAGACAGCCCAGGTCTTGATGCCTGTGACTTAGAAATACATGAAAAGGTAACTATGGAAATACTTCTTCCTACAATAGACATATGTTTATTTCTTACAACTGTAAAAGCAAATAGTGATGAGATAAACTCAGAAAAAATGAGAATAGTACATAGACGAGGAAAACAGATAGTACTTGCTCAGAATATGATTGACTCAATTGAAGAGAAGATAGGAAAAAATGGACTTGTTGAGGAAAGTAAAATTGATATATTAAGAAAGCATAAAAAGAGAGGAGAGAACCTTCTTAAAAGTGCACTTAATGATTCAATATCAAAGAATAGGATAAGCGAAAATGATGAGCAGAAGTTACATGCTGCTAGTTTTGAAGTAGTTCAGATTTCAGCTCTGAATGCCCTTAAAGGAATTGTCAATAAAGATGATAAATTATATGAAAAATCTAATTTTGATGAATTCATAAAAAGCATAGAAAACTGTGTTGAAAGGCTTACGCCAGGAATAAACAGACAGAGAGGAATTAGTTTAATAAGTAAAATTGAAAGCATAATAAAGACAGATAAAGAAATCATAGATGAAAGTAATGGAAAGCAGATCATGAATGAGAGCATCATAACCAAAAAGGAAATTGATGATGCTTTTAAAAACTTTAAGAAGCTTAAAGAAGAAGTTACTTTAAAGATTGAAAATATTGACGGGATATTATATGAATGCATAAATAATATAAAAAATACTAAGAATTATGATTTAAAATCTTATGATAGAATAATAAACAGGATCAATAAGGAAAATGAGCAGATTGAAGAAGAAATACTTTTAACTGTAAAGGCTTGTGAGTATAAGAAAAATGAACTCTACAGAAAGCTCAATATGGACAGTATATACAGTTATGCTCTTCCAAGCATGAATTATGAAAGTGTTCAGGTTATGCATAAGTATGAAGAAAAAAAAGAAATCATAAAAAAGAATGGTGTTTTAAATAAGGGGAAGAGGCTGTTTTCTAATGTTTTTGATAAAAGATGGGGGTATGAAGAAAAAATCCTTGATGAAAAAGTTATAGATAAGGCTGCTACTATAAAAAGGTTGGAAAATGTATGTGATGTAAACAGGGTTAAATATGTGAGTATATTAAGGGAATGGACAAAACAATACACAAGATCAATAAATCTTTTTTATAATGAGGTGAGCAGGCGTGAAAAGGAATTAAATGAAAAGAAGAATCAGGCTATAGAAATATCACACATTGAAAAGATATTTAGTGACCTTGAAAAAATCAAGGATGACCTCGTTTTAAGGAAAAAACCAACACAGCAGGAATTAGAGGAAGCAGCATTATTAAACGATAGAAGAGCCTTAAACGATATCCATAAAAATGATGAATTTAAAACTGTAAGAAGTGTTATAGATAAAAATAGCTACAACATGTATAAAATAATAAGTAATATATGTGAAAAAAATTATATGCTTGTAGGAAATTATATAAATAATGAAGTTAGTCAAATTCTTAATGAAAAAGCTAAAAATTTATTCTGGACATGGGATGAAGATGCAGCAGTAAGATTTATATCAAGAATATGTGGGACGTATTTATCAAATGAACAAATAAATGAACTTAAGGAAAGTGGAGTTTATAGATATAGAGATATAACTGTTGTATATGAAAATAATGTAAATAAAATAAGGCTTTATGAAAAACTTAAATCAATTTATGGTGACAGCTATAATATATACCTTATATTTAATGGAATTCAGATAGCTAATTCTGAAAAATATATACTTAGCAATGTTAATTTAAAAGAATTTTTAGAATATAACAATTCAGTTATGAATATGGTGGTCGATTCATATAAGGAATTTTATATTGGAAATAATGTTAAGGAGCTGATGATTGAAGCTGATGTATTGAAACAAAAGGTTATAAGAAAATTTGGCATAAATAAAATTGGAAAAATTCTTATAAATTCAAAAAATCCAATATACAATATGACACTTATTGAATGTCAAAATAAAACAAACTTTGTTATAAGCACTTATAAAAAGATAAAAGAAGATATTATAGGAAATCTTCTATCTCGGGGAGAAGAAGAAAAAGAGACAATAGAAGAAATTTTAAGCTTTTTCTTAGAAAATGGACAAAATATGGAGGAGAACCATGGAAGATAAATCAATTTTAATACAATGTGATGAAATGACAAAAAATATGATGGGTGAACTTCAGGAGGATATGATAGATTCATTATCAAAAGTATCAAAAACAATGACTGCTGAAGTAGTTGAAAAGATGAAGCCTATGGAAAAAAAGATAAATGATCTGAAAAAGGAACTGGGAGATTTTCTTGATGATAACGAAGAATTTCAGGAAATGATTGAAAGCCTTAACGGAAGCATGGACAGTATTACAAAGAGTATTGAAAAAACTATAGAATCATCCATAATGAAAGTTATTGGTGAACATAGCACAGTGATTGCAGAACGTAATAAATCATTTAATGAAAGTCTTCATAAGTTAATGGAAGATACTCAGAGCATAAAAGACAGCTTTGAAAATTCAAATAATATGATATGTGATGAACTGAAAAAACTGGATTTTAAGCTTGAAAACATGACATTTGAACAGCTTGAAGATAAGCTTGCTATCCTTGGAATAAAGATAGTCAAGGATGCATCAAAGAATAAGGATGAATTACTAGGGAAGATTGAAAACATAAAAACTGATGAAATAGAGCATAAGCTGAATGGGATCGAACAGGAAATGGAGAGTAATTTCTTCAGCAATAAGCAGCTTATGTGTGAAAAATTTAGCGGATTAAGCGATAAGATAGATGAAAAAGAACTGCTTATAAAGATAATACATGGATATGAAAATGAACTTAGTGAAAAGATAAAGAATATACAAGAAGAAGTAGAATGGGGAAACAGATCATTCTTTGCAAGAATTTTTGGAAAGAAAAGAGATTAGCATGGAATAAAAAGAGGAGAGAAATATAATGACATATATTGATATAATTAATGATTCAAGATTTAATGAATTATTAAGAAAGTATATGAATGAAAATACAGAGTTTGATTATAAAGAATACTTTGAGCATTTCATAGAAAATCTAAATAAAAAGGAAATATTCATACCTGTTCTTGGAATACAAGGGGCAGGGAAAAGCAGTTTCCTTAATTCTATTCTAATGAATGAAAATGTTCTTCCAACAGATGTAGATGAGACAACATGTGTTCCAGTAGAAGTCTATTATGGAGAAAATACTGACGAAGCAGAAGTTCATTTCATAGGAAAGCCAAAGGAAAAGATTAAGGTGGCAGATTTGGAAAAGTATGTTCATAATGATTATAATCCTGCAAATGAACTTGGGGTAAATAAGATTGTTCTATATAATGACAGTGAAATATTAAAGGATAATTTAGTTCTTGTTGACCTTCCAGGAGTAGGAAGCCTTACTCCAGAAAATCAGAAGACTACTTTAGATTATGTAAATAAACTTGTGGCAGGAATTTTCATGATAAGGACCAATCCGCCCATAACAAGAACTGAAAAGAACTTCATAAGTGCATTGTGGCCTAAATTATCCAACACAATATTCGTTCAGAACAAATGGAATGATGAGAGTATGGAAGATGCAGAAGATGCAAGGGATCATAATGAGGGTGTTCTCAATGGAATAAGCAGTTCATATAAGGAAGACCGATATGTTAAAGTAAATATAGTGAATGTTTATGAAGCAGTAAAAGGAAAATTCACAAATGATGATAAATTATATAGGGAGTCAGGCATAGAAAGTGTTTTAGAAGAAATAAAGAATATTTCAGTAAGGTACAATAGTTCTCTTATGGACACTCTTGAGGGGAAAATAGATGATGTCTTAAATGGTATAAACGACAGAATTGAAAATTATATATCTGCTTCAATGAATAAGGCTAGTGAAAATGAACTTGAAAAGTCAAGAAAAGTAAGAGAAATCAAGGATATATTATCACAAAATAAAGAATACTTTAAGAATATAAGATCTTATGCATATGATAGAATGGATGCTATAATTGATGAATCGTATTACATCATAAGATATAATATGGATGAATTGAGACATGATTTAAAGAGAATAATAAATAAAGGAATCGTTGATGGTGAACTTCTGAGCTCAATATATAGGGAAATGTCCGATAAAGCTATAAACAATATTATGGAAGAAGTATTGAATATAACCAGCGAACTTGTGCGTAATCTTAATAGTAAAATTCAATATATAACCATTAAAGGTTTTGATGGAACATATGAAAATATATCATTTTTTAATAAGAAGAGTACAGTGAAGTTTGAAAAAACACTTCCATCAATTTTAGGTGTTAGTTCAGGACTTATTGGTGCTGTAGGTGCAGCAGGAAGTCTTGGAGGACCTCTTGGGATATTGATAGGTATGGGGATAGGTCTTGCATTTTCAATAATTGGTGAAAATATAAGAAAAGAAATACTTCATACAAGAGCAAATTATACGATAAAAGACTTAGAGCCTATGATTGAATATCTTGAAAATTACCTTAAGGAAGAAGTAATAGATGACCTTAGAGCAAAACAGGAGGAAGTAGATAATTCAATCAAAAAACTAAGAAAACAAATTGAAAAAACTTTTAAAGAAGATATTATTAATATAGAAGAACAGTATGAAAAAGACTATAATGAAAATCATACTCTTTTATTTGAAGAGGATTTAAGAACTCTTAGAGATTTAAAGGAAAGTTTAAAAAGGAGCACACAACATTAGCTCTAGTCTAGAAAAAGGGAGAGAATAGACATGAATATTTTCAATAACTGTATTAAAAGACAGGAAAAAATAGATTCAATTGTTGAAACACTTGGAATTAAAGATATTATGGATAAAAACTCGTTAATAAAAGATAGAGTTGTTAATCCATCTCACTATGTCGTAATGCTTGGTGAAACGAGTTCTGGTAAAAGTGCATTGATAAACAGCATTCTTGAAAAGAAGGTAATGATTGAAAGTGTAAGACCTACAACAGGTGTAGTAGCTGAAGTCGTTATTGCAGATGAAGAAGATGCATGGAGTAAAGTAGGTAAGGATGGAAGCATTACTGAAATAGAAAAGGATGAGTTTGATAATTTAGTAGTGAATCCAACATCTGATATACATAGATTAAGATATAGAGGCAAGAGCAGAAATGAAAAATATGCAGGAATAAGGCTTTTTGATACTCCTGGATACGGCTCTCTTGTTGATTATCATGAAGATGTCTTGAAAGAATTTATTCCAGAAGGGGACTTTATAGTATATGTAGTATCTTACAGAGTGGGTCTCAACGATGACGATTATCAGTTCCTTAAATATGTAGGAGAGATAATATCAGATAAGGTAGAAGTTATACTTGCAGTAAATATGTGCCCAAAGGATATTTCAGAAGATAATAAGAGAATAATTGAAATAAAAGAAAATGTTAATGAATGTATACATAGAGATGTTGAAACATTCATAATAGAAAGCAGCAGCGAAAAGAATCCTAATGGAGAAAAGCTATGGGATTATATATATAAAAGAGTAAATGATCCTGAAAAAGTTGAGGAGCTTGGTGAAGCATTAAAAAATTATCAGGACTATGTATTAGGTGAATGTGAAATAAAAGTAAACTCAAAGATTGCAAGTATGGATTCAGCTAAAAATGATTTAAATGAAAGAAAGAAGCTTACAAAGGAATTCTTTGAATGTAAAGAAGAAATAACTGCAATACTTGAAAGAGGGTTTACTAAGACAAAAGTTAAATCTATGAGGCTTATAGATAAGGCAGCCGCAGCTATAAAAGAAGATGTAAGGAAATATATAGAAGATGAAAGCAAATGGACTAAAAGAGAAGAAACATATTCATTTATGCAGCATTATTATGTTCCTAAGCTTACAAGTGAAGAAACAGAACATATATTAAGCTATATAGAAGATGAAATAATCCTTCTTGATAAGGCTATTAAAGAATCACTTAATAAGACGGCAGCAGTATTAGAGGATAAAGTTAAAGTAAATATCCCATGCTATAGTGATGTAATGGAAGGAATATTACAGAAACATATAGGAGATGCAATGAAACAGGCTGCTGGAGAAATGTTTAGAAATATTGACAGTAGGAAAAGAAATGGAAAAGATTCAGGTGGCAAGAACTTTAAGAGATTAGACAGCTGTGATACTGAATTTGACAGACATAATCATGGTCTTGCTAAGCTTATAAAGGCTATACGTGCAACATCATTAAAGGGAATAACACATTACTTAAGCATATTCACTGATTCAATAATATATTTATATGATACACTTACATGGCAGAGCAAAATACAGGAAATATCAATGGAAGCAGTTGATAACTGGGCTAAAGATGTTGAAGATGCAGTTAGAAAATATATCGATGAATTTAAGGAAAATAACAGAAGAGAAATTATGGCTTTATTTGATGAACTTACAGAAGAATTCAGTGAGGACGAAAATGAAGATGTAATCGAAGAAATGGATTATGAAACACTAGTCAAATTAAAGAGGGAGATAGATTTTATATTGCATAAATGTCTTTTTGCATCTATATAATATATTGATGATTGAAGCTGGTATTATGAAAAGCATAATTAACTTTGTGTTTTATGCTGGACATAATATTCAGCTTTTTTATTTTTATTAAAAATAAGTTGAATTTAAGTATTTTTAATTATTAATAAAATATTAATAATTAAGGGAATAATTATCAGGGGGATTATAAATTGGATTTAGTTATGATTGTACTTATAACTTCGATAGTAGTATGGAAAAATGGATATACTTTTTATTTAATATCTAAATTCTATAAAAATAATAACATAAGGCAAACATTGATTAATTCTATATTTTTGATTGATTATGCAATATATTACTATTTCTTATATATGGCAGCAACAGACTCGATTGAATCTCCACTTAATGGACCTCTATGGCTTATTATAGTTTTTGTTATTCTCACAGCATGTAACATTTTATATGACTTAAAGCTTTTGAACATAAAAGAATAGATTTTACTTAGAGATAGCTATAATTTTATAATGAAATATATGTAGATTGAAAATAATAAAAAGAAATTTTAAAAATGTATGAATTTTTTTTGATAAATAGGAGGAAATGTGTTAAATTTATAGAATAAGTATTTTATAAGTGGGTAGAAGTGGTGTAAAGTGGTTTGTACATGATTAAAAGTGTATATGAATCATTATATGTAGGGGCTGAGTACATTGTTCATAGGAGAATATGAACATTCATTAGATTCAAAAAACAGAATAATTGTTCCAGCTAAGCTTAGGGAAGGGTTAGGTAATAAATTTATTATTACAAAAGGGCTTGATGGATGCCTTTATGCCTACCCGCTTGAAGAATGGAGAGTACTAGAGGATAAATTAAAAACTTTGCCGTTTACAAACAAAGAGGCAAGAATCTTTGTTAGATTCTTTTTTTCAGGGGCATGCGAAGTCGAACTTGACAAGCAATTTAGAGGATTGATTCCACAAAATTTAAAGGAATATGCAAAGATAGAAAAGGACATAGTAAGTATTGGGGTATTATCCAGAGTAGAAATATGGAGCAGGGAAATGTGGGATAAATATAATGACTCAAATGTAGATTTTGATTTGATTGCCGAAAAAATGAATGATTTAGGAATATAAGGAGTTTTTATTATGGAATTTAAACATATATCAGTGCTTTTAAATGAATGCATTGATGGATTAAACATTAAAGAAGATGGTATATATGTGGACTGTACATTAGGTGGTGCAGGTCATTCATCACATATATTAAAGCATTTATCTAAAGACGGATTATTAATAGGTATTGACCAAGATACTGATGCTTTAAAAGCTGCTAAGGAAAGATTAAAAGATTACGATAATGTAAAGTATGTTCATAGCAATTTTTATAACATAGACAGTATATTAACTGATTTAGGTATTGAAAAAGTCGATGGTATATTAATGGATCTTGGAGTTTCTTCATATCAGCTTGATAATGCAGAAAGAGGCTTTAGTTACATGCAGGATGCACCATTGGATATGAGGATGAACAGAGATAATGATTTTTCAGCATATACGATAATAAATGAGTACAGCGAAGAAGATTTATATAAGATAATAAGAGATTATGGTGAAGAAAAATTTGCTAAGAGAATTGCAAATTTTATAGTTAATAGAAGAACAGAAAAGCCTATTGAAACTACATTTGAACTTGTAGATATAATAAAGGCAGCGATACCTGCTAAAGCAAGAAGAGAAGGACCTCATCCTGCAAAGAGAACTTTTCAGGCAATAAGAATAGAGGTTAACTCAGAATTAAAGATACTTAACAAGACTATAGAAGATGGTATAAACAGATTAAACCCAGAAGGAAGAATGGCAATAATAACATTTCATTCCTTAGAGGATAGAATCGTAAAACTTAAATTTAGAGAACTTGAAAACCCATGTACATGTCCAAAGGAATTTCCAATGTGTATATGTGGTAAAAAGCCATTAATTAAAGTTTTAAATAAAAAGGGGATTTCTCCTACTAAAGAAGAGATTGAAGAAAATCCAAGAAGTAGGAGCGCAAAAGTAAGGGTTGTAGAGAAGATATAATATTTAAATATGTATATAAATGAGTAGGGATGTGAATAAAATGCCACGAGGAGAGTACAGTTATAGCGTAAAGGGGAATACAGCTGTTAAGCCTTTAAAAAAGACTACTATACGTAAGCCTAAAAAAAGCAGAGAACAGATAAGGAAAGAAAAAAAGAATAAGAAAAATCTGTTTAAAAAGCAGAGGCAGAGCGATAGAAAGTATATGCTTACAGTTGTAATGTTTATTCTTGGACTCGGATGTATTACTATAGCTGGAGATAGTAAAGTATATAAGATGCAGAAGACAGTAACCACATTGGAAAATGAAATAAGCAGTATAAATGAAGAAAATGAAGCTTTAAGAGTAAAAATATTAAAGTATTCATCTTTAAGCAACATTGAGGAAAATGCAGGAAGCAGCCTTGGTATGTATATACCTCATGG